>NZ_JADEWA010000384.1:0-5323 GCF_015207865.1 Dolichospermum sp. LEGE 00246 | reverse complement strand
GGGTTCTTGTATTTCACTCAACCAAGAACCGCCATATCAAATTCTGAGATTATTTATGCTAAATTTTCCGAGAAATTGACTTTTTTATATAATTTGATTTCTTGGGTAGTAGTTTGTAGTTTCATAGGTCTATTTAGTAATAATTACTAATTGGATTTTACTTGATTTTGAATAGTTTGATAATCACTAAACTACAAAAACCGTAGGGGCGCAGGGTCTGCGCCCTAATTTATATTACGCCCTAATTTGTATTACAGTATATTGCAGGCAAAAGAGGTACAAATTCTCATCACAAAGCTTTGCACCTCAAGAGTTTTACTACTGACGGGGTTTCTTCTTGGAAGTCTTTAATACAGGTAAAGGGTCAGCGGAAGACTGAGGAGGTAAATAATATTGTGCAACAGGTTCTTCTGGTAAAGCCGGACGCTGCTGCATTCGCCATAATTTAAAGACGAGAGCTATTCCGGCTGTTCCTAAACCAAAGGTGAAAAGTGACCAACTATCATCCAAACCACCAATCAGCGCATCTATTGTTCCCACTGTTATCAATGCACTAATGATAGGTTCTTTGCGGTAGGCTGACTTTAAAAAACGAGGTAATACAGCATTCATCACAGCTTACTTAGTTCCAGATTAGATTTTTTGTATAAATTTACGCAGAGCATACCAGCTAAAATTTGTCTGTTTCATCAAAGGCAAATAGTAGCATGGACAATTGTAATTTCCTTTGGCAAAAAAGGGAGTACGGTAATTAACACCCACAGAAGTGATTGCTTTGAGGATCATTGCAGTTATTTCTATTGTACTAGGACTGAGGCAATAAGTTAATTTTAGGAAACAAGGTATGAGGACAAAAATCACCCAAAAACTAACGTAGAGACATTCCATAGAACATCTCCACACCCAATTCATACTTTATTAAACTATGCCACGCCAGCTATCAGTAACTTGAGATTAAAGTCTACTTTAAACCGAGCCATGCAAGTACACCTTGATTGGTAACGTATTCAATTACTACCATTAAAATGAAGCCGATCATTGCCGCTCTGCCATTTAAACGTTCAGCATATTCATTAAAGCCAAATTTAGGTTCTTCTAATTTGGGGGTGATGGTTGGTTGTTGTTGTGTCATAATCAGTGATTCCTTTGTTGATAATTGGCAAACAAAAATTTACAGAGATTTTTCAAGTAAATTGCTGAAGATGGTCGTCGTTACTTAACAATTTTTAATTATTCTTTATCTATTGTAAGAAGACTGGCGGATTAGTCAAGGTGTAGCGTGAGGGAGAATAAAAATTTTGCATTTTGAATTACTGAATACGGAAATAATCAGCTAGGTACTGGCACGCTAAAGTGAAACAATCAAATATAAGAGGTTATCAATGGAAATTGGTGTTCCCAAAGAAACTAAAGATCAGGAATTTCGGGTAGGTTTAAGTCCTTCCAGTGTTCGGGTATTACGGGAAAATGGTAATAATATTTTTGTGGAAAGTGAAGCTGGTACTGGCGCGGGATTTACTGATGAAGACTACCGCAATGCTGGGGCAGAAATTGTCAATACTGCCGATGCTGCTTGGAATCGGGAGTTAGTTATTAAGGTAAAAGAACCTTTGGTGAGTGAGTATAAATTCTTGCAAAAGGAGCAGTTGTTATTTACTTATTTACATTTAGCGGCGAATCGCCAGTTAACAGAATATTTAATTGATTGTGGCACTTGTGCGATCGCTTATGAAACCGTAGAACAACCAGGAGCAAATAAACTTCCCCTACTCACACCCATGAGTATTGTTGCTGGTCGGTTAGCCGTACAATTTGGCGCAAGATTCCTAGAACGTCAACAAGGAGGCAGAGGCGTACTTTTAGGCGGTATCCCCGGAGTCAAAGCTGGTAAAGTCGTAATTTTAGGTGGTGGTGTCGTCGGTACAGAAGCCGCTAAAATCGCCGTCGGTATGGGTGCATTGGTGCAAATCTTAGATGTCAACGTGGAACGTCTATCTTACCTAGAAACCTTGTTTGGGTCGAGAGTAGAACTACTTTACAGCAACTCCGCCCATATTGAAGCCGCAGTCAAAGATGCCGATTTACTCATTGGTGCAGTCTTAATTCCTGGCAAAAAAGCCCCCATTTTAGTATCTCGTGAATTAGTTAAACAAATGCGCCCTGGTTCAGTGATTGTAGATGTTGCTGTTGATCAAGGTGGATGTGTAGAAACATTACATCCTACATCCCACACTAAACCAGTATACATGGATGAGGGAGTAGTACATTATGGTGTTCCTAATATGCCGGGAGCAGTGCCTTGGACATCCACGCAAGCCCTAAATAACAGTACCCTACCCTATACTGTCCAGTTAGCAAATCTGGGACTTAAAGCCTTAGACATGAACCCAGCCTTAGCAAAAGGTTTAAATGTCCAAAATCACCGTCTTGTACATCCTGCTGTGCAAGAGGTATTTCCCGATTTAGTTGGGTGAAACAAAATTAAACATATAGATCCAGTATGGGCGGACAGAATTCCGCCCTCTTCCTTTGCGTCTTTGCTCATTAGCGTATTTGCGCGAAACAAAAACTACTTCACCATAGATAAAATAATCCCCACCAGCGAACCAAGAATTAGCACGATACCGCTGAGAGAACTAATTGCAAAACCAGGACCGCGTTTTTCAGCAGCTTGATAATATCCCCAAGCATAAGCAATTCTTCCTACTATCCAAGCTGCACCGAGAGCAGAACCCCAAATAGGACTAACATAAATAGAAAACAACCATAAAGCCGGAATAAATAAAGCTAGTTGTTCCAAGGTATTTTGTTGTACCCTTAGCACTCTTTCAAAATCCAGGTTTCCTGTAGTCTGCGGTACAGGGACTTGATATTTAGCTCTAGCTATACCAACATTAATTGTCACTACAAAATATAGTATAAGTGCGGAAACAGTAACTAAACTAGGATAAGGGGACATAAACTTGAGTAAAATGGGAAAATAACGTGCTTTACAAAATATTATAGGTGACAGATGAGAATTTAATTACTAACTAGCAATGACAGAAACATTAGAACCATTAATTGAATTAAAAGGTATTTCTAAAACTTTTGGTAACAACAAGGTTTTAGATAACGTTGATTTAAAAATATACCGAGGACAAGCACTAGGAATAATTGGCCCTTCGGGAACTGGTAAATCAACGGTTTTAAGGATTATAGCCGGATTATTAAAACCTGATGAAGGGGAAATTTATATTCAAGGAGTACGCAGAGAGGGTTTAATAGAAGATGCTGCTGATCCGGTGGGAATTGGCATGGTATTTCAGCAAGCGGCTCTATTTGACTCTTTGACAGTCGAAGAAAACATTGGATTTCTACTTTATCAACATTCTCGACTAAAGCGATCGCACATTCGGGAATTAGTCAATCAAAAATTAGAATTGGTAGGACTAGCAGATATTAGTCACCTTTACCCATCAGAACTTTCTGGAGGAATGCGAAAAAGAGTCAGTTTTGCTCGTGCTATTATGTCAAATCCTCAACGTCCTACAGATAGTCCAGAGGTTTTATTATACGATGAACCTACAGCCGGATTAGATCCCATTGCCTCAACGGTAATTGAGGACTTAATCCGTGACTTACAAAATACACAAGGAGTCTGTAGTACCTACTCCATTGTGACTCACCAAGAAAGCACTATTCGGCGGACATCCGATCAAATAGTATTTCTTTATCAAGGAAAAGTGCAATGGCAAGGTACAGTAGTTGCCTTAGATCATACAGAAAATCCCCTAATTAGACAATTTATGAGTGGAAGTGTACATGGACCAATTCAAGTAGTTGGTTAAGTACCAAATCAAGTTGCTGAGTTTAACGCTATCAGTGGAGGAATAAATGCGAGGTCTAATTAGCAGTTTCACGTCTGCACGCATGATGAGAGAAGGTTCTGTAGGATTGTTGCTCCTGGTGGGGTTAGGCGCATTTGGCACAATTTTACTGTGGTTAAATAGAATCACCCCTGGAGAAACTTCTTACAGAGCAATTATCGAATTTGCCAATGCTGGGGGAATGCAAAAGGGTTCAGTAGTCCGTTTTCGGGGTGTGAAAGTGGGAACTATCACCAAGGTTCAACCCGGAACAAATGCCATTGATGTGGAAATTCAAATTAACTCCCCTGATTTAATAATTCCCAGTAATTCCCTCATTGAAGCTAATCAAAGTGGATTAATTAGCGAAAATATTATTGAAATTACTCCCAAAGGATATTTACCAGGGAAGTTATCTGCCAAACCTCTAGATAAAGACTGTAATTCTAGCTTGATTATTTGTAATGGTTCTCGCTTAAGAGGGACAATTGGCATCAGTGTAGATGAACTGATGCGTCAATCAACTATTTTTGCGGCTCAATATAGTAACGAAAAGTTCTATAAAAACGTGAATCGCACCTTAGAAACCTCGGCTAATGCTGCTGCTAATATCGCCGATTTAAGTAAGGATTTACAGGATTTGAGCAAAACCTTCAAAGGACAAATAAGTGTATTTTCTGGTACGGCATCTACATTACAACGCTCTACAGCCCAATTAACTACAACTGCTACCAAAACCGCAGATCAATTAGGGACAACAGCTAAGGATTTTAGTATTACAGCTAAACAAGCAAATCGCTTACTAACAAATTTAGACAATCTCATCACTACCAATCGTTCTTCTTTAGTTGGTACTTTAAATAGTATGACGGAGACCAGTAATCAACTTCGTCAAACAGTTACAAGTTTATCCCCTGCCATTAATCGCTTAACTCAAGGACAATTATTAACCAATTTAGAAACCCTATCGGCAAATGCAGCCGAAGCTTCTGTGAATTTAAAAGATGCCTCTAAAACTTTAAATGATCCAAAAAACATTGTTTTATTGCAACAAACCTTAGATGCGGCGAGAGCAACATTTGAAAATACCCAAAAAATCACCGCTGATTTAGATGAATTAACAGGCGATCCTAAGTTTCGTCAAAATATGCTGCGATTGGTAAATGGTCTGAGTAAATTAGTTTCTTCTGGCAAAGATATTCAGGAAAAAACCAAGGTAGCTGTAACTCTAGATGGTCTCAAAGCTGATGCTAATCAGTCAAAGGTAGTAATTACCGCATCTGTTCCTCAAAAACAAATATTAGTGATAAATTCCCAACCCAAAATAGTGGAGAAGGTGGAAACAACCCCCGCACCAGTCCCAGAACCACCCAATTTATCCCAAGAACAACTCCTCCAGCAACTTAGAGAATATCGAGAGAAGGGAATAGGGAATAGGGAACAGGAGAAGTAGGGGGAGTGGGGGGAGTGAGGGG
>NZ_JADEWA010000383.1:0-5332 GCF_015207865.1 Dolichospermum sp. LEGE 00246 | reverse complement strand
AAAAACAACAACTCAAATTTCAGATTAATCTGACAAGTTCTGCGTGAAAATTAATTTCTCAGTACGTCAAACATTAAATATAAAACACTCGTAATAGGATGGGAATTTAATTTTGTAAAAATTTCAGAGGGAACTCCGAAGCAACAGGGAACAGAAAAAACTCATAAGTACCTGGGCACAATTAATTACATATTAGTTATTTACCAATCCTTTGTCGGTCAAGGATTTTAGACCAGATTTTTGTGTAATTAATTGTGTCTGATTACTTATTTAAAAACACGAGATTGAAATAATGATACTGTTTTTTTTCGGGCTACGCATCTTTTAAAAACATCTTTTTAGTGACTGAGCTTTAAACTGGTATAAATGAGTGTTTCTTATCTGTTCCCTATTCCCTTTTTTTGTAAGTCTTATCTGGATAATCAAAGTTAAATTTTAACTTTACACAGCAGTTTTATTTGAGTTTTAGACTGATTTATGAATTCTGATAATTCAATTTTAACTAATATTTTAAGGAATAGTTATAAATGGCAGGAATGACACTGGATCAGCTACGCATCTTTATCGCTGTGGCCGAACACCTACACTTTACCCGTGCAGCCGAGGAGCTATATATTACTCAACCTGCGGTAAGTGCAGCGATCCAAAACTTAGAGCAAGAATATGGAATCAAGTTGTTCCATCGCATTGGCCGCCATATTGAAATTGCGGAAGCGGGTAAATTATTGCAACTGGAAGCAGAGAAAATTCTTAACCAAGTCACGTTGACAGAAAGGGGATTACGGGAATTAAATAATTTACAAAGAGGTGAACTAAAATTAGGTTCAAGTTTGACAATTGGTAATTACTGGCTACCAAGTAAGATTAGTGAATTTAAAAGTCAATATCCGGGGATTGAAATTAACTGTACCCTTGCTAATACAGAGGAAATTTGTGTAGGAACAGCAACAGGACAGTTTGATTTGGGTTTGATAGAAGGAGAAGTCAAAGCATCATTGCAAAATACTTTGGAGTATGAAATTATTGGGAGCGATCGCCTACAAATTGTTGTTGGTAAAACTCACCCTTGGTTTGAATATCCAAAAATTAGCCTCACTGAATTATATCAAACTCCTTGGGTCATGCGAGAACCTGGTTCAGGAACACAGCAAAGATTTGAGGAAGCCTTGCAAAATTGGGGAATTAATCTTGATCAACTCAATGTGACATTGGTTTTTAACAGTGGAGAAATGGCAAAAGCTGCTGTCGAAAGTGGTGTCGGTGCAACTGGGATTTCTGAGTTGATGGTCAAAAAAGAACTGCAACTAGAGACTTTACGAGCTATTCAAACGATAGATGATCGCCAAGGTTCTGGTGTGAATGTGGAAATAGTCAGACCCTTTTTCAAACTCAAACATAGACAGAGGTTTCAAACAGCTATTTCCAAAGCCTTTGAACAGATTTTATTATCTTCTGTCTGATCAATTTCCAACTAAATATTAGCACTCATTATTTTTACCTGATACCTAATATAGATATAGATATAGATATAGCAATCCTATTTGATTTATGTTCACGTAGTATGCCGGAGGAATCACGGAATTTTTAAAACGATAGCAAAGCGTGGCGTTAGCCATACTGCTCCAGACGCAGAGATAGAGAAAAAGAGGTGTTCATATCTTATTTATTTAGGATTGCTATATCACCCTTACTAGATCACAAAGCCGATGTGGTATTGAGGGTTTCTAGCATCACTTTTATTTATCGTTTTAAAAAGAAAGAGTATTTGCTTCTATCAGTTAGTCGGCGTACATTAAATGTCATCAGGTCAAACAAAAATTGAAATCACACAAACGAGGTGCAACATGAATACTAAAAACATTAAAAAAAATCAAAACCCCCATGTTGTAGTGCAACAACCAACAGTAGTTCAAAATATCGCTTCTGACGACTTGACTGCTGGACAACACTTAGCTGATAAATTTGCAGCCCAAGTAGGTTCTTGGAAATTTCTCATTTGCCAAAGCACTATTTTAGCAGGATGGGTAGGAATCAATTTAATGCCTGGAGTTCCTCACTGGGATGAATCTCCATTCATGATGCTTAACTTAGTGTTTTCCTTTGCTTCAGCTTACACAGCCCCCATTGTATTAATGAGTCAGAATCGCCAATCTGATACAGATCGCAAAAATGCAGACATTGACCACCAAGTAAATATCAGAGCCGGACAAAATATTGAACTCCTCCATGAAAAATTGGATAAATTGCACAGTCAACAATTAAACGAACTAACTCAAATTGTCAAAGAGCAACAACAAGTTATCAAAGAATTGAAGGTAGTTTTAGCACCTCCTGGCAAAGAGAATAAAGAAGCAAAAGTAGCTATATTACCAGGAATTTATGCACAAACCAATAACAAATTCCCTAAAGGAAATGTCATTAATATAATGTTTGAGGCTGATCAACCAATTGGAGACAGCGAGAAAGTCATTCATAAATTGACTCATCACTAAAAGTGTGTCTCAATTACGTTTTCATCACTCTAGAGCCTGAGAGTTTGAATATTATCTAACTCGATGCATTTCTAAATTAAACTCTCTCTGCTCTGAATTTAAGAACCCTACAAGTATTTATATTACCTAATATTAGGTTGAGCAATTCTAGCTAAAAGATTAAGGAGAAATAAAAATGGAAGAATTTCTAACTGCTATTCCTACAGGAATTACAGCTTTTACCGCGACAAACTTGGATGATTTGGTTATCCTCACACTGTTATTTTCTCAGGTTAATTCTACTTTCCGTCGTCGGCATATTGTGATCGGTCAGTATTTGGGTTTCTGTACTCTGATAGTTGCTAGTATGGTTGGTTTTTTGGGAGGTTTAATATTACCATCCCATTGGGTTGGACTTCTCGGTTTAGTACCTATTACTATCGGCATCAATAGGTTACTCAATCCTGAAAGTGATTCATCATCGGAAACAGAATCAGAATTTGAATTAACTCATGGTTCTGCTTTTGCTAGTTTTGTTTCTCCCCAAGCTTATAGTGTAGCGGCTATTACCATTGCTAATGGTAGTGATAATGTTGGTATTTATATGCCGTTGTTTTCTCATACTAGCTTTTCGAGTTTATTGGTGATCATTGCAGTCTTCTTGCTGCTGGTTGGGGTTTGGTGTTATGTGACTTACAAACTAACTTGTCAGAGGGCGATCGCTGATATTCTCACTCGTCACGGTAATAATCTTGTTCCTTTTGTATTGATAGGTTTAGGTGTGTTTATTATCATAGATAGTGCCTCCCTCACTCCCATTGCTTTAGTTGCTAGTTGTTTATGTTTAGTAGGACTAATTAAAATAGTTCAAAATTCAAAATTTAAAACTCAAAGTTTATAATCAGTGCCAAAGTTATGCTACTTTTACGATTTTCTTTAGTAGTGTTAGTAATTTTAGTCAATTTAGTAATTGCTCTCCCCTCTTGGGCAGAAACAAACCATTTAACGAGCAATGCTGACTATTTTCAAGTAGGACAAAAAGTAATTTGGCTTTATACGCCCCGTGCAGATTCTCCAGATGTTCAAAGGATTACTGCTGAGATAGTTAAGTTAGGTTCTAAACAAATACAAATTAAAGTCCCATTAACTAGAAATGAATTTCTTAATCGGTGGGTAAATCGAAGCAAACTGGAAAACTTTCATCCTCCGAAAGATTGATTATTTTATTCTAATGAATTAAGAAATTAATAACAACACTCAAGTAAATTATCTACAATACTAATTATTCAAATTGTTTTCAATTTTTAGTGAAAACAAATTCTGATTTCCCACACAGGAGAAAAAAAATATGCAGTTTATTAAACTCGTCATTGTTACCCTTGTCTTATTCGTAAATTTAGCGATCGCTCAACCCTCTTGGGCAGCTAAGAATTTCACCAAAGGGGCTGATTATACTGAGATAACTCAGGAACTCAATCACCTTTTGCCACTTCAGAACACACCTGAAGAAGCTGGTTATACACCTGAACAACTTCAGCAGAGGGTATTACAACTACAGTCTCAAAAAACTATCATTGAAACTGCCAATAAGCGGGCGCAATGCCGTAATGAAACAGGAAAAACATTAGCTGTTTATGCTAACAAAGGGAAAAAATATCCCACTCAACTTTATTACTTAGCTGCTGGACAAATCACTGATGATGATTGGGATTGTGATGGTATTTATCTACCCGCAGGAACTCAGGTAGTTCTCAGTCCCAATTCTCAACCAGAACAATTGACTGATGCTATCGCTGTTAAGTTTGTTGATGGTACACAATCAATCGCTAAAACCAATCCTGCTACTGGTGCAATTGAATTGAATGTTGAACCTGCCAAAATATTTAAAGCAGGTGAGGGTAATTGGTCAATTCCCTCTTTATCTCAAGCAGAGATTGATACACAAATTCCTAGTCCACAACTCATTGACTAATCTTGGCTAGATAATTCAACTTTTATGTACATAACCCATAAAAGTTGATTTTTTACATTCACAAGCCTCAGTCACTCGCTCTCGAAATGCTTGATTTAAAGCAGTTATCCAATTCGGGTTCTAGTGTATCTGAACGCACTTGGACCCAATAAATAAAAACATGACTTTCTACAATCAATCTAATTTTGAAATTCGTTGTGAGTGGGGAAAAAAGGGAGTTGAACAATTAGCTCCCATTAGTGATGTCGTAATCATTGTAGACATTCTTTCATTTTCCACTTGCATTGAAATTGCCAATAGTCTCAACGCTATCGTCTTTCCCTGTGAATGGAAAAATGAATCTGCACAAGAATTTGCTCAGTCTGTTAATGCAGAATTAGCCACTAGACATCGAAACCCTTATCGGGTGGGAGTCGCAAAATGAGATTTATAGAATAGCAAAAACTTTAAAACACTAGCCTTGTTATGGCTCCTCTATATCTTCCTTGACTTCTTCAAATTTAAAATCCAATTCCAAAATAAAATCAAACCATTTATGTAGAAAAATGCGAAAATCTTTGGGTGATACTATTACAGCCCAGTATTTTCCTTTCTCTGACTTTTGGGGTTTAGCAACAAAAAACATATTATCAATAATATTATCTTTATCTCCTTCCACAAAAATATTGCCATGCGCTAATGCATTCCTCAAAACACAAAGTATTTGTGAAACTTTATGCTGTTCTCCCATCTTAGAATAATTATTTGTTCCTCGCCACCCATTGATATTATCCTCTCGACGCGTAACATCAGTAGAAATATGCCAAGGGGAATTGAATTCTTTATTATCACTAAATTCTGAGACAAAAGATTTATCAACAATATCTAAATATTTTGAATACGGATGGTT
>NZ_JADEWA010000382.1:0-5343 GCF_015207865.1 Dolichospermum sp. LEGE 00246 | reverse complement strand
CCCGAAAACACCAAAAAATAAATCCCCCAACCCATAACCACAACCTGGTAACATAGAGCCAGCAAATCTCAAAAATTAGTCGGTTTTAACCGACTTGAGCTATTAGACAGGGAATTGATTCCCTGTCTGATTGACTGGGAATTTAAAGAGAGGGGGTAAAAATAAAAAATCTCCTTCAACCCCGAAAACACCGGAAAATAAATCCCCCAACCCATAACCACAACCTGGTAACATAGAGCCAGCAAATCTCAAAAATTAGTCGGTTTTAACCGACTTGAGCTATTAGACAGGGAATTGATTCCCTGTCTGATTGACAAATAAAAAATCTCCTTCAACCCCGAAAACACCGGAAAATAAATCCCCCAACCCATAACCACAACCTGGTAACATAGAGCCAGCAAATCCCAAAAATTAGTCGGTTTTAACCGACTTGAGCTATTAGACAGGGAATTGATTCCCTGTCCAATTGACTGATTTGTTCGTGATTGACTCAAGGTTAAATAGTTTCTAAAAATTACTGAATTGTTGTAAAATATAAATACTGCATTGAAAAATGATAAATTGCAAAAACGTAAGGACTCAGGTGAGGTGATAAGAGTTAAGGAAATGTAGGTTGGGTTGAGCGACAGCGAAACCCAACAAAATCCTTGATAATGTTGGGTTTCGTTCCTCAACCCAACCTACGGTATAATTACTTTTTGAATCATTAACTAACGATTATTCCATAGCAATTAGTATAATTACAAAGATGGAACTAATCGTTGGTTGTCGCAATAAAAAACTCAATTTACACCCTTATCCCTAAAAATTAATATTTAAGCAATTAAAATATACACCAAATATGAGAATCTACCTTTACATACTAGCCGGCATCACATCAGCTTTAATAGGCTGGAATATAGGTCAATTTTTTCTCACAGACTTGGGGTTATTTAAACAGTTTCCCGAAATTACTTTATTTCCCTGTATAGCAGTTTCCTTAGCTTTTGGTATGGTGATGAATGAAATATTTATCAGCAACCCCACCAGACCAAAACGCAGTTTTCAAACGGCACAAAAGCCCCTATTAATAGCCTTGGGATTAGGGATACTTTCTGGGTTAATTGCTGGTATTATGTCCCAAATCCTGTTTTTACCAATTATTCGTGTACCTACTCCCATTGTGAGAACATTAGGATGGTTATTAATTGGTAGTTCTGTGGGTATTGCAGAGGGTTTAAGTTGGCGCTGGTATAGTATGGAAGCGGGGAGTAAAAAGCGCTTTCAACAAAGATTAAAAACCAGCATCATTGCTGCAAGTGGGGCGAGTTTTGCAGCAGCAATTATATTTGAAATCATTCGCTTAATGTTGGGAACAATGCCGGCAGAATTTAAAGGTATAGAAGATCCTATTGGTTTTTCTATTTTAGGTTTATTACTAGGTGGCGTTTTTAGTCTCACTAATTCTCCCAGTTATCTCGCGGCTTTGCGGGCTGGTAGTGGTTTTGAGTATAGGGAAATTAAACCAGAAATCAAACCAGACATTAACCCAGAAATTAAAGATCATGTTCAAGACTCGGAACTATCCACAGACTCCCTAACAGACTCACCCACCCTTAACCAATCTTATCCCTACATTAATAAATCGGTGCTTTCCTTTGTCACACTACATGATAGTCTGAATGAGGATGAAATAGAAGAAGGTTTATCTATCTCATTACCCGGAAATCAGACAATTACCATCGGTTCTAGAGTTGACAATACTATTTCTATTCCTGGTCTACCTCCCCATGTTGCTGATATTCAATTACAGAACCGGACAACCCTTCTCATTCCTGATAAACAGTTCTTTCATACCATAGAAATAAATAGTGTCCGTATAAAATCACGGAAGATTATCCCTTTGAAGCATAATTATGTATTGACTTTTTACACCATTAATGGAGATGACATCAATGAGGAAAAATATTATCGCTTTGTCTACTACAACCGCTTTTTGGACCCCCAGGCTTAGTCTATCTTTATTGTTGCTTCTGACTCTAGCTTGTCCCAGTTTAGCCCAGGTAAAAAAGACAGAAGTTATTGGTAGTCCCACATTCAAAGATGAGAAAGTAACAATTAGAATTAAAGTCAAAGGTGGAGATGATAGACCTGTAATGGGTTTAGAAGATACTAATTTTAAATTGACCGTTGATAAAAAGGAGGTTAAGTTTAAACCTAAAGATTGGAAAAGTCCAGAAGAAACTGTACCTCCTCCAGCTTGGATTATAGTTTTACTAGATTTTAGTGGCAGTATGAATCAAGTAGATAGTGGAGGAACTAAAAAAATAGCAGGTGCTATTAATGCGATTCGTCAATTTACGAAAATTTCTGGTGAACGGGGTGGAAATACCCAAATTTCTATAGTTCCTTTTGGAAAAGCTGGTAGTAAGTGTCCCGAATCGCCTGTAAATAAAGAAACTCTGGATAAGTTTCTAGCGGCGAATGATTTTAAACTGCAAAATAATCTGGATTATTTATCAAGTTTAAGTCCCTGTGCGTCTACAGATTTATATGAACCTTTAACCACAGCAGTCGAGTTTTTAGCGAATACTAAGGACTCCCGGTTTTACTTACCAGAAAATTCTTCCCAACCACAACCTAGACTATCAATAATTCTCCTGTCCGACGGATATCACAACGCACTTAATGAAGCGACTGATTTTGCAGCTTTAACTAAGTTACTCCAGCGCAAGGAAAATATTACAGTACATACTTTAGGTTATGGGTTGACACCACAGGAATTAGGTGTAAAATATAAATTAGGCAGACCTGCTACTCGTGCTGATTTGAATAAACGTAAAGTACCCGAAGCAGAATTTGTAGACCAACAAAGACTAGCAGAAATTGCCAAATTAACGGGGGGAATTGCGGAGTTTTCTGGTAATGCGGAAAGGATAGCGGAGAATTTACAATTATTTCTGAATGCGTTGTTAGGAGAGTATGAAATTACCTTTACTCAACCTAATGCAGAAAGGGGTTCTAAGCACAAAGTTCAGGTGAAAGTGAGTTCTCAAGATGGTAAAGCCAAGGACTCGCAAACCATAGAATATATTATGCCTGTATTTGGGCGATCGCTGCCTTTGGGAGTACGTCTAATCATGGTAATATCAGTGTTATGTATAGTCATGATTTTTGGAATAGTCCCTTTTCACTACTGGGGAAAATATCTAAAAGCAGAAGCACAAAGGGACTAATTCTATGAGGATATTTGGAAAACCTGGGCGAATATTTTTATTTTCTTTGAGTCTTTATTTTCTCACTGCTTGTTCTCAAAATCAGCCAGCAAATCAAGTAATTACTTCCCAATGTCCTACTCAACCAACAGCAGTTTTAGAAACCAACAATGTTAAACCTATTTCTCTGGGTTCTCAAGCTATGAAGGAAACAGGTATGGTGACTAATAATAAATCACTTGGTTATACTTTTACAGCTAAATCAGGTGACAAACTGGTTTATAAAACTAATCAAGATGTTTGTATTTGGATTTATACCCCAGACAATCAATTAATTACTAATCCTATTTTACCTCTTGATGGTAAGTATACGGTTCAACTTGCTGCTATGGGCGGTTCTACTACCTTTGATTTAGGATTGGAATTACAAAACGATGCAGACCAATCGTTATCATCAGCACAACCAATACCTTTAGAAACCAGTCAAACTAATATAGAAAATTCCCCCAGAAAAGATGCGGCTGATTTTATTAGAAATCATTATTTATCTCTAAACAACCGTGAATATAGTCAAACACGGAATCAACTATCAAATCAGTTTAAAAATAAATATTCTGGTACTTATGCAGAATATCAACAATGGTGGGATAGTGTTAAAGAAATAAAGATTGGTGATGTTAAAACTGTCAATGATAATGGTAATAATGTTACTTTAGATGCGGAGTTATGGTATTATATGAATGATGGGAGAACTGTTCAAGATTCTCGCAGTCGTATTTATTTAATATGGAATCAAAGTAATAATACATGGTTAATTAATGATAAATCTGAACCATGATGAAAATTAATTCTTGTTTAGCAAACCTGAGATGATATATGTTGAAAAAGTTAATTGTCTACTCTACCTGTCTATCAATTATCGGTTGTCAAACCATAGAAAATCCTCTAACCAATGTTTCCTCTAATGCTATCAGTTCCTCTGGTTGTGCTGAGAAACCTATGGTATCCTTGAGTGGAAAAGATGTAGAAACAGTTGCATTAAATGAAAGTACAATTACTAAATCTGGTCAAGTTAGTGCTAGTAAAAATATTGGCTATACCTTTACAGCAACAACAGGACAGAAATTAAGTTATAGCACTGATGCGGATGTTTGTCTTTGGGTATTTAGTCCAGATAATGAAATTCTCAAAGGTGGAGAGTTATCTAAAAATGGTAAATATATTATTCAAGTTGCTGCACCTAAAGGGGCAAAAACGTTTGATTTAGTATTGCGATTGGAGAATAATACACAAACTGCTAGTTTATCATCTTCTCCTATTCCCACACCTGTGGAAACAAATCAGGTTGCTATAATTCCCAAATCTAAAACCATACTAACAAGAAAACCTAGAAATTTATCCCCTGCATCAGTAGCAGAAAGTAACTCTGAAAATACTCCTGAAAATACTCCTGAAAATACTCCTGAAAATACTTCTGAAAATAATAATTATCAATCTAAAAATGATGATATTCAACCGGAAAATGATATTTCTCAAGAACAAGCATTAGAATTAGTCCAGAAATGGTACGCAGCAAAACCCAGAATCTTTGGTCCACCTTATGATACTGCTTTAGTTAATCAATTAGCAACAGGAAAACTATATACGTTTACAACTAAAGCGGATGGACCAGTTGCTTGGTTAGAAGAAAATGATGCTTATTATAAATACAATATTTCTGAGGTGAAGCAAGTTATTAATTTTTCTAATTCTGGCAGACGACCTTATATAAAAGTTAGGGTTTTTGAAGAAATGTATTTATATGGAAGGAATGGAATTGACAGAGGGAGTTCAGGTTCTTCTACCAGTAATTTCATTTACATTTTTGAAAAAGAAAACGGAATTTGGAAAATTTTTGATTACAAAAAGGTGGGCAGATGAATAATAATAATAAAACTCGCAAAATAATCCGTAAGATGAATACATCGGTTTTGATAAGGAGAATTATTTTCTTATTTTTACTACCGACATCACTATTTGTAGTTGTTTTCAATAAATTTACCCAAAACAAAGAACCAAATAAAATAGTTGATATTCATCAACAAAAATGTCAGGTTATATTACCATTAACATTAACATCTGATATACAAAATTTACATAAGAAAAATAC
>NZ_JADEWA010000381.1:0-5366 GCF_015207865.1 Dolichospermum sp. LEGE 00246 | reverse complement strand
CCCCCCAACCCCCACCCGTCATTTTCGGGTTAACAGACTACTAGGTGCTACCCTAGCTAGTCTCAGGACAGATATAATGACAAAGAATATACATTTATATATATACTAAACTTGAGGACTTTGTATAAATAACACTTAAAAAATCCCTAGTGTTACGCGATACCAAGCTATATTTACAAATTGTTATCAGAGGAGAATCAGCTTGAATCAAGCGACGTTGCACCAGTTGAAGGTGTTTGAGGCTGCTGCCCGACATGGTAGTTTTACACGCGCTGCGGAAGAGTTGTTTTTGACTCAACCTACCATTTCCATGCAAATCAAACAGTTGACAAAATCAGTAGGTTTACCATTGTTTGAACAGGTAGGAAAGCGTTTATATTTGACGGAAGCGGGACGGGAATTATTTGCTACTTGTCGGCAAATTTTTGAGACTATGGACAAGTTTCAAATGACTATTGCGAATTTAAAAGGATTGAAGCAAGGACAATTAAGACTGGCTGTAATTACTACTGCCAAGTATATTATTCCCAGATTGTTAGGTCCTTTTTGTCAGCTTTACCCTGGGATTGATATTTCTCTCCAAGTTACAAATCATGAACTGATTTTAGATCGGATGATGGGTAATTTGGATGACTTGTATATTATGAGTCAAATTCCTGATCATTTCGATGTCAATTTTCAGCCATTTCTAGAAAACCCTTTAGTAGTTCTTGCACCGGTGAATCATCCCTTAGCGAAGGAAAAAAATATTCCGATTGAACGTTTGGGAGAAGAACCGTTTATTATGCGTGAACCAGGTTCGGGAACTCGCAGTGCTGTCCAAGGTCTGTTTGAAGAACATGGGGTAAAGGTGAAGGTGAAATTGGAGTTGGGGAGTAATGAAGCGATTAAGCAAGCGATCGCTGGTGGGTTAGGTATTTCTGTATTATCCCGTCATACTTTACTCACAGACGTTGCGGAATTCAGTATTTTGGATGTCCAACACTTTCCCATTAAACGCACCTGGTATATGGTTTACCCTGCTGGTAAGCAGTTATCTATTATTGCTCATACTTATTACCAGTATCTTTTAGATGCAGCGAAAAAAATTACTGAGCAAGGTGGTTTAATATTAGATCATAGTGCGGTGGCAACCCATCTTTAGATCAAGCTACTACAGATACATAATCACTTGGCTATGTATCTAAAAATTACCAGTAGCTTGACTATAAACTTGTTTTAAAAACGGAGAATTAATGATGCAAGTTCAAGGAATAGCTATCTCTTTAGTTTTGGGTCTTTCTTTACCCATAGTTGCAGATGTTTCCGTTCAGAGTCAGGCTGTAGCTAACTTGGCTTTTCCAGAGGGGGAATTTTTTGATGTGCAAGGACAACCACGAAATTGGCATTTAACTCTTTGGCAAGCTAAAGGTCAATATTATTATAAAAACTTAAACCTCAAAACAGGTAAAAAACTTTGTTTAATTGGTGCTAAAGCAACTGGTACTCAAGCCCGTCCTGTCTTCACTTGGACTAATGCTAAATATAAATACCGAGTTTCTTGGCAAATTGTTCAACCTGAATTGGTAAGATTAGAGGTAATAGATCCTTCAGGTAAGGCGATTTTAAATCAATTTCTAGTCCGTGAACCTGGGGAATTTGAAGATCCTAACGCCAGGAAATGTTAGAATCAATCTTCCGCAGATATTAAAGCGAATTTAATAATTAGGTGTTGCTGAACTGAAGTATGAAATTGAAAAATCAATGATTTTAAACTCTTACTCTCTGCGACTGAAGCGCCTCTGCGTGAGGTAAAATCATATTCTAAATCAGCAACGCCAATAATTTTGATTAACAAGATAGTAGAATAAGGTACAGACTACAGAGAGGAAGGGAAATTGGAAGAACTCAGGGCGGTATTGGAATTAGCCACCGAAGGGGAACTACAGGACTTGACAGCTATTCTGTTTAGTCGCAAGTTTAACCCCTTAGATTATGTTCACACACCCGAACCTATTGCAGTGCAAAGCCAAGATCACCAAGCTTGGT
Source organism: Dolichospermum sp. LEGE 00246 (assembly GCF_015207865.1). NCBI lineage: Bacteria > Bacillati > Cyanobacteriota > Cyanophyceae > Nostocales > Aphanizomenonaceae > Dolichospermum > Dolichospermum sp. LEGE 00246. Next base: position 3,338 of record NZ_JADEWA010000381.1, on the reverse strand, counting down.
TAGATACAATAGAAGACCGCTTTCGGTTTTTAGCGGCTGACGGTATAACAGTATTACGAGGACGCACTGATCAAGTAACTTACCGACAAGCCTTAATTCAAGTATGCAAATATTTGAAAATTCACTATTATCAAGATTTAACAACAATTGATTTAGAAGCAGAAGTTTTTTTGCATCTACTGGGAAAGGTTTGGAAAAAGCTACCAAAACAAGAAAAGCAACAATTAACTATTAATGTACAACGTCAGTTAGTAGAATCAAAACTTAAACAACCATTACCATTGTCATTGCAACGTGATCCTTTAGGATTAATATTTAAAGGTGGTAGTGCTTTGGCTGTAACTTCTGTCATCCAACCTTTTGTTCTTCAACAAATCGCCCGTCAATTTGCTATTCATTTTGCTACCTATCAAGTAGCTAAAGAAGCAGCAATTACAGGTACAGGATTAGCTACCAAACAGTTTCAAAACTATGTGGCTTTACAAATGTCCCGTCGAGGTATGACCATGAGTGCAGCCCGTTATGGTGCGGTTCGTGGTGCGTTTGCTTTGGTAGGTCCTGTGATGTGGGCTTGGTTTTTTGCTGATTTGGGTTGGAGAGCGATCGCCACAAACTATGGCAGAATTATTCCTACAGTCTTCACCCTGGCGCAAATTCGTCTTACCCGTACAGAATGTTGGGAAATAGCTTAAATAAAACTTTTTATCATCCAAACCCCCGCTTACAAACCCCTTGGCATTGGCTACAATTTGGACTAATATCTTTGCCTCTGAGTCCATTTTTGGGCGGTATCTCTATCGTTGTGGCATCATTGCTAACCTGGCGTAAACAATATCATATCATTAGCGATCGCCCAATTCACAAGGGATTTGCTATTTTGAGTATCTTACTCCTGATTACCACCGGATTCGCCTCTGGCAAACTCGATGCTGTTTTGGGTTTATTCAACTTCATCCCCTTCTTCTTCTTTTTTACCGGACTCACTCCTCTCATCCAAACACCCGCCCAATTACGACAAATTGCTTGGATCATGGTATTTGGATCTATACCTGTTTTAATCATCGGTTTTGGGCAATTATTTCTCGGTTGGAATTTCCAATTTCAGTTTTTATGGATTGTTTTTGATTGGATAGTTGCACCAGAAAAATCATTATCAGGACGCATGACTGCTAATTTCATGCACCCTAATACTTTAGCTGCTTATTTAGTAACTATTTTTATTTTGGGTTTAGGTTTATGGCTAGAAAACTACCACAAACTCAAACAAAACAATCCCCTAATTATCTTCTTGACAATTACTGTATGTACTAACTTTATCGCCTTAATTTTCACCAATTCTCGTAATGGTTGGGGAATCACTATTTTTGCCTGTTTAGCTTATGCTTTATATAAAGGTTGGCGATTAATTGTTGCGGCTGTTTTCACCATTACCAGTCTTTGTTTCTTCGCAGCTTTTGCACCTGCACCTATTGCCCAATTTTTCCGACTTTTTGTTCCCTACGGTATTTGGGCGCGATTAAATGATGATATGTTTCCTAATAGACCAGTAGGATTAATGCGGAAAACTCAATGGGATTTTGCCTGGAATCTCACTCAACAACATCCTTTAACTGGTTCAGGTTTACGCAGTTTCGGAAGACTTTATAAAACCCAAATGCAAATTGATGTTAACCATCCTCATAATTTATTTTTAATGCTGTCTGCCGAAACTGGGTTAATTACTACTTTGCTATTTTGTGGTTTACTAATTTGGATCTTAATTACAGCCAGTCAAACTCTCTGGAAATCTAAATCTATAGCACCAGAAAACAGATTAATCTTCTTTAGTTATCTTATCACCTTTAGCGGCTGGATACTATTTAATACTGTTGATGTCACCACTTTTGATATTCGGTTAAATACTCTCTCTTGGGTTTTCCTAGCTGCATTATCTGGCGTTATGTATCAATATCAATCACGTCATAAGTAGGTTAGCATTGAAAATAGTCGTTATGGCAAGGCAAAAGGCAAGAGGTAAGATTGAAGAGGGTTTGGACGATTTTACGTTTCTTTACACAGTTTGGTTTTATTGTGTTCACCTACTTATATCTATTTCACGTAGAACCAGGAGAATTATTCAACTATGAACTTAATTACCAGGATATTTTTGCAAATGTACCGTAATCGCTGTTTTCCCCAAGTCTTTGTCTTTATTTTCATGATTACTAGCTTGTTTGCTTGTAGTGTAACTGAAAATAGTACATCTGCAAATGCTAAAAATCCCCAACGGTCACAGTTAAGCCAAAATAGCTTACCTCAATCTATTTCTCAAGCAGTTCTCAGAGATGCTTCTAGAGTTTCTGGGTTAAAAATTTCTGATTTGAAAATTACTCAAGTTACATCTACTATTTTTAGTAATCCCTGTATTTTTCAATTTGGAGAAGTTTGTACAAAGGAATATAATCCTATTCCAGGCTGGACTATAATTGTACAAGTGAAAGAACAATCTTGGATTTATCATGTCAATAAATCAGGTTCACAAATTCTTTTAGACCCGAAAATTAGCAATAATCAATTACCAAAAAAAATTACTAATGGGGTTTTGAGTGATGCTTCTAAACGTTCTGGTTTAGCAATAAGTTCTCTGAAAGTTACCCAGTCAACCCAGAAAACTTTTAGCAATTCCTGTGTGTTTAATTTTGGTGAAGTCTGCGCTCAAATATTTGATCCTATTAAAGGTTGGGAAGTAATTGTTAAGGTCAAAAATCAATTCTGGACTTATCATGTAGATATAACCGGTACACGCATTGTTTTAGATCCTCAAATTACTAAAATTTAATAATCAAACACATTTTAACAAAGCTAATTTAAACTCAGCCGCAGTTTGAAAATGAATTTTTGGCTTTTCTATTAAAGCCAAATCTATCACTTCTGCTAATTTTTCAGGAATACTAATAACTCAAGTTGCTAGTTATCTCGTTGAGGCTGGTAATGGGTAATTGGTAATAAAAGTTCTGGTTTCATCCTGTTCATCCTTTAATCCTGGACATCCTGTATCCCTTACGGGAGGCGTTGGCCACTTCTGACAATTTACCTAACTAGCAACTTACATTAATATCACGTTGACGAATGGGGACAGCATCATTTCTTAGCACACAATTCCACGGTTCATTGTTTTTCTAAAAGTTTCCCTGTGGTAATGGTGAGAGTAAGAGGGTGTTTGAAAAGTTTTTAATGTATAAACAGACCCCTCTCCAAACCTCTCCCCGAAGCGGGGAGAGGCTTTGAAAACCCCCTTCCCTACGAGGGAAGGGGGCAGGGGGGTTAGGTTTTTGGAGATTATCGGTTTCATCTAATAC
>NZ_JADEWA010000380.1:0-5378 GCF_015207865.1 Dolichospermum sp. LEGE 00246 | reverse complement strand
TGTATAAGAGACAGGGGGGCAGGGGGCAGGGGAGAAATTTCATTCTCTATTCTTCAATTTCTTTCTTCTGAACTCCTGACTCCTGACTCGGTGACTCCTGACTCCTGACTCCTCTTTTAGCTACTCTTTTCGGGAACTAGTTCTAAGAATTTGTCAATATCCGCAAACACTTCTTGGTATTTACTCGCAGCTAGGCTAGTATTACCCGCAGCGGCAGCTTGATCAATTCTTACTAGGTCATTCAACAAATCTTTGCTAATTTGTCGAGCTTTAGCTTGGTTTTGCTTGGCTAGGTTGGGAATGATATAAGTCATATTTAATCTAGCTTCTGTCATCGGTCCGTGAATAAAATTACCCACTTTCACCCATTCACCTGCTTTAATCAGGTTTTGGAGTTCGGAAGAGCGATCGCGCACCATCTGAATTCCGGGAACATATTCCTGAATTTTCGCAACTTCCGCCGCCGTATAAGATGGTGGTACAGTAGCAACAGTAGGACTACCACAACTAATCAAAAATGTGGCTAATAGTACAAAAATCAGTGAAAAAATAGAACGTTGACGCACCATAAATGGAAATTAATTTTTTGTTTGTTTACAGATTAACAGTGTTATTTTAGATCGCTATGTAATGAACCGTTACAATTAACTCAGGTTTTTCTGTCTTGATCTTCCCCGCAGACCAACCGCATAGAGGAGTATTATTGAGTGAACGCAGCCGAACAAGCCACAAACCTAGAATTTGCCAGCAAAATTGCTACGGTAGTAAATTTATTTAAATATGAATTTCCTGATGTCAAATCCGATCTTAAACCCTGGCACAATGACCCAGAAACCAGAGAACTAGTAGATCCAGATTCTATAGACATTGGTTTTCACTTTCCTGGCATTAGCAAATCTTGGCGCTGTCGGAGTATTTTGATTCAAATCCGATTTTATCAAGATCCGATTAATAATCACCGTCGCGCCATTGGTGTCGAAGCCGCTGGATTTGATCACAGTGGGGAAGTTTGGCGACTTTCCACTATTGAAACCTGGAGTTTTGTCGGTGACTCCACACCCTCTGCTGAAGTTCGGGAAAAACTGAAACAGGTTTGTCGGCAAATTTTAGAGGTGTTTAATCAGCCGAGTCTGTAAAAATGAGAGTATTGAAAAAATAGTAGAAAAAGCTCTTGAAGATGGTCACTTATACTCCGCAAGGGAATAAATTGAGCTTTTGCTTCAAGGTAATATATGGATGTAAAAACCCAAGTTAAGTAGTGAGACAGAATTAATTACACAATGTCATTGCGTAAGCGTTGCGTGGCGTTAGCCATATGGAACGAAGTGAAATGAAGCAATTCCAAGGGTTGTGATTGCTTCCCTTCCCTTGCAATGACTGTAAATATTTTTGTCCAATTACTTATTACCTTCTCAAGTATAACACCGACAATGGAGGCAGGAGTTGGGCATACAGTAAAAGACTTTTATTCCTGAATTCTTACTGCTTTCATATTTTTATTCACGTACTAATACTTGTGTACCTATACTTACTTGGCTATACAACATTCTGACATCAGAATTACGCATTCTTAGACAACCGTGGGAAACAGCCGCCCCTAATAAATCAACATTTGGTGTGCCATGAAAGCCGAGTTGATTCCGACCATCAGACCAAAAACCAATCCATCTATCCCCTAAAGGACTGTCAGAACCGCCCTCGAAAACAGCATTTGTAATGGGATGTCGCCAAATGGGGTCGTGTTCCTTGTGGATGATTTTAAAGTTGCCTGTTGGTGTTTCCCAACCTTTTTTACCGATAGCAATGGGATAACTAGCTATTATTTCATTATATTGAGAAACATAGACACGGCGATCGCTCAAATCTACCACTACTTGAGTTGTATTTGATACTGGTATTGATCCCTGAGAACTCTTGACCGGATCTGTAACTTGATCCTGATTTGACCTTTGTGTTCTCCAAACAGCAGCTTTTTGGGGAGAGTTAGGCACAGAAGCCGCAATTGCACTGTTGCCAATTTCCACTGATGAACCCTGTGGATAAATCTCTGTGGATATAGACTGATTTAATTGTCCTGTTGTTCTCATATTGTGCCAATGGACAGCCAGAGATAAAATTGCTGTACCAAAACAGAGAAACATGACCATACTCGCTACAGATTCATTTCTTGCCATTGCCATCGCCTATTCATAAGAATACCCGGTAAGTGGGAAACGAGCGCGTCTTTAGACCTGAGAGGGAAACGACACGAGCGGTTTTAACCGCTGTGGATATTAAAATTGAAACCAGATTTTTGATTGGAATCTGGAAACCAACTCCCATTTCTGGGGTAATGTTAGCCGATGCCTACGGCACGCTGCGCGAACGAACTGTTATAAGAGCTTGCTTAAGCTTGCAACACTGTTCCTGTTACCTTAGAACTGTTTAATCACAAGCGACAGAGCAGGGAACTGGCAACGCATTCGGTGGGTGTCGTGACTCAAATAACGGCTACCCTTCGACTACGCTCAGGGTGGTCTGGTCAGTACGGCTTGCTTGATTACTCTTGCAAGCCCAGTCCCTTTAGGGCTGGGTTACTGACACTTACTTGACGATGGAATAAAATGCTGAAAACTCCTTTCTATATATATTTCCGTGTTCCGATTATAAATCCGTCACCTTACCGAGGAACTTTTGATCTACAATCTAGTCTAATGGAAGGGAGTGATTTAACGCCAATCTGATCCATGAGTCAATCCATTAGTGTATCCTGGTCAACAGTGGATGCCACCTATCCAATAGCATCGGTGCAAGTTGACAAACTCTCAAACAACGATCTTATTTTGCGCTGTCAAGTCGGATTGCGTCCAGAACGTGCTGCCTTTTCAGAACTGTTACGTCGCTACCAGACTCAAGTTGATCGAGTTTTATATCATTTAGCCCCCGATTGGTCTGATAGAGCCGATTTAGCCCAGGAAGTTTGGATTCGTGTCTATAGGAATATTAACCGACTACAAGAACCTGCCAAGTTCCGGGGGTGGTTAAGCCGCATTGCCACAAATTTGTTCTATGATGAATTACGTAAACGCAAACGGGTCACTAGTCCCTTATCATTAGATGCTCCCCGCACCTTAGATGATGGGGAAATGGATTGGGAAATTGCCGGTGATACCCCAAGTCCAGATGAGCAACTAACTACTAGAGAATTTTATGAACAGTTGCGAGAAGCGATCGCCGACTTACCAGAAGTTTTTCGGACTACAATTGTTTTAAGAGAAATTGAAGGCATGGCCTATGAAGAAATTGCCGAAATTACCGGAGTTTCCCTGGGAACGGTGAAATCTAGAATAGCTAGAGCCAGATCAAGATTACAAACTCAGTTACAAAGCTATCTAGATACATAATCTACACCATCTTTCCTCAATTCTATGGCAGATTTTAAGAAATATTAAGGACTGTCAACGAAAATATATATTTTCTGCCATTGAGAAGCAAAAATGAATCAACGGGTACTATAAATATGGAGAAGCGCGATTGTTTCGAGTTATTAAGTGCTTACCTGGATGGCGAAGTTACAGCTACTGAACGCAGGCAAGTTGAAGAGTGGCTATTAACTGATGCCTCAATTAAATGCCTATACAAGAGACTATTAAATCTTAGAAAAGGCTTGCATAACATCCCTGTTCCCGCCAACTCTCAGTCATCAGAAGCAACGATTAACCAAGTTTTAGTCCGTGTTAATCGCCGTTATCGCTTGAACTGGATGTTAGGTAGTGCAGCCGCAGTGGCTTGTATTTTGGGAACAATATCTGGTTTATTGCCAAGTAATTCCAGAATGCTAGAAATAGCCACAACACAACCAACAGAATTAACACCAACAGCCGCAGATTCGCCCTTAATGGTGGCTTTAAATAACCCAGTTATTGAAATTCCCAAAACAGCAGTAGCTCCTAGCGAGAAGCTAGTTAACAACCTCAATTAATTAATAGCTAAACTGTCACCACTCCAGCAAGCATCAGTGAGTATACCTCCTAGCTGGTCAACTTTTTATGATGTCATAAAATACACCCAAACCAAATATAAAAATGAGCCGTTTAGCTTACAAACCTCTATTTACTGGCGATTATAGAGGTTTTTTGATGTCGGTTGATTTCTAAACGAAACGTAAAAAGCAAGTTTGGCAAGAATTTTAGGTTGTAAGTGGAAGAATATCGAAAAAATTAAATGAATCGGATTTCTTATAATGTCTGATCAAAAATTTGATTCATCAATACTTTTAGTAATTGTAGATAAGTAGGTTGGCGTTGAAAATTGTCGTTATGGCAAGGCAAAAGGCAAGAGGCAAGAGTGAAGAGGGTTTGGGCGATTTTACGTTTCTTTACACAGTTTGGTTTTATTGTGTTCACCTACTTACATCTGTTTTCATCTCGGCTTTGTTGAGTAAAAATAATTCTCTATTTCTTGGCTAAGATGACATAATCATCTAATACATAGTGTGATTCATACTTTTGACTGAAATACTTTTTAAGTAACCGAGTCATATATAGTTGCTTAGGTAATTCATCTTGAGCAAATTTGGCAAACTCAGAAATAGCTAAAGGTTTTCTTAAACCCGTTGCATTTATATATTTATACCAAACTAATTCTAATCCAAGTTCTTCTACAAACTTATATACTATATTTTTTTCCTGTTCTTTATCTTCAACTTGATAAATATTGTAAGCCTTGAATAGCTTCTTGTCTTGGATAATTAAGAGTACATACCCCTGATTATTTAAGCTTTCAGAAAATATTTCTTTATATATATCATTAGCTTGAATTCTTTTGGTATTATCTGCGAAAAAACAATGAGAAATAACGATAAAATCAAAAAAGTTTTTGGGAATATTCCTAGATTTTGCATCCCATAAAAAGATGTCAGAACTAACAAAACGAAAGTAATTATTTAGAGGATTTAGTTGCGACTCGATATATTTACGCCAAAATTGAAGTCCTCGATACTGGAAAGCGGCTTGTTTTTCTAAAGAATAGTAAGATATGTGCATTTGGGGAATATCAAAAAAGCTGCTACAACTTTGGAGAAATAAAGCCAAACCATAAGCTGTTGTTCCCGGTCCAGCAGCGATATCAAGAATATTCAATTTAGTTGGTAACAACCCATCTTGGTAAATTAAAAACCAGGCTAAATAGAGACAATAGACATTTTCTAAAAAATATTTCATAAAATAGACATGAGGAGTCAGACTAAAACGGTAGTCTGGATCTTGTCCCATTTTTAAGCTAGTAATATCCTCAACAGCGTCTTCTAATTTAATTGCTAATTGTTTATCAGAAATTTTACTAAATTCTTCTTGAAGATATTCCACTAGTTTAACTTCAAAATTATCAAATATACTCTC
>NZ_JADEWA010000379.1:0-5384 GCF_015207865.1 Dolichospermum sp. LEGE 00246 | reverse complement strand
TGTGTATAAGAGACACCCCTACTCCCTGCCCCCCTGTCGTCTATCACACTCCTGTCATCTCTTCCCCTTGAGGGAGACTTCTAATCAGTTCTCGAATCACATCTGTTGCTGGTCTACCTGTTTGTTGACAATATTTTTCTAGTTTTTCCGCTTCTTGTGTAGCTAGATTCACTGTTATGCGTTTAACCGCCCATTTCTTGTTTGTCATTATCATGCACTTTGCTAGTTTATTAACTTGATATGGAGAGTCTGGTCACTCAAAACAAAAATAATACTATGATAGTTAGTCTGAATTAGAAATGTAACAAAAACACTAATTATATTTGAAATTTTCAGTTTGTCAACTACTTACCCAAATAAATTTGGCGATAACCTTGCTTGAATAGTTACTAAAAATATAGTCAAATATTTCTAGCTTGGTAAGGCTTACACCTTACAGGGCTAACTACAAGCCTCTCTACTGAGTTTCTATCAAAGATAGACTCCCCAACTACTTTTCTTAATATATTCAGAGAACCGTTTAAATCTGCTGAATAAGGCTGACCCGACTTAGACCTAAATAAACCTCTTTTAACTCTTTTTCCTAAATATTGCTCATGCTTTTTGATTGGTTCAAAATCCAGAAAACTACATTTTGAGGTATAGCTTTCTTCTACAATTTGTACCTTAATTCCTACAAGTTTAGCTTTGTATTCTAACTGTTGGATGAATCGCGCATGAGGAATATTGGTAAAGTTTTGGTTAGTTTTACTCCCTAAGTTAATATTCTGTTTCCAATTCTCATTTTTACCTATAATTAAATGGGTTATATTTTGACTAACTAGCTGATTAATAATAAATCTACTAGCTGTGTGGAGGTAGTAATCCACTTTATTATTACGCTTGAGTGTTAATGCTTCTATTTTTCGAGAAGATTTTTGATTTTTCACGGTGAGCGCAGTCGAACCGTTAGGTAACTGAGATTGAAGACTAGCTTTAACTTTGTTGTAGAACTGGTTACAAGATTTAATTGCTTTGCCGCAAACAATAAAAGGTTGAAAATCTAAACAATTACTACTGACAGTAGCTAAGTTGTTTAGTCCTATATCAATCGCGGCGATTCTATTATTAACTTCTATGGTGGTTTCTTCTCTTTCATAAACTGCCTCAAGAATATAAACATTATTTTTAGGAATTATCCTCACTTCTTCAATTTGTGTTAGCTTAGTTTTAATACTTATGGGTAATCCCGAAGGTGAGATTAAACCTTGTTTTAAGGCTTTTGTGGAAACAGCCTGATTATTAAAAGTTAAAACATTTCTCCCCTGAAGTTTATGTTTATATTTAGGTAGTTTTGGTTCACCTAAAAACTTATCTGGACTTAACTGATATTCCTTCTTTGCCTCCTGGTACGATTTAAAGCATTTATCAACTTGTTTAAATACCATTTGAGCGACTTTACTAGGTAAGGCTTGATAATCATCACTCTTCTTGAGTGAATGATATATTTGATTGAATGTTGGTATTGGTTGACCACTAAAGAAAGCCTGACGACATAAATACACAGCACAGTTAAATAGATTTTTTGAGAAAAAAGACATTTGATCAATTTCTCTAAACCTGATGTGATTCTGTTTAATTATATGTCGCTCAACTAATCGCATTCTGACTCCAGGCACTTAACAATACACTCTGTTTTTCTCTTTTTTTCTTCTTAATCCATAGATTCTAGCACAAAAGCTAGTTATTATTGAAATAAAATCTTGCATCATATCTTCTGTTTCTTCTTCCGCCAGATTTACTACTTCAATATCTTTGCCTTGTTTGTTAAGCAGAACCTTCAAATAATTAAAACCAATTCTGGTTAATCGGTCTTTATGTTCCACAACAATGATTTTGTAATCATCTTCATTGAGTAATGCAACTAACTTTTTACGATTATCATTCACCCCGCTTCCTATTTCTTTAATTACTTTTTTTATTTGGTAGCCCTTAGCTTCGCAGTAATGCACAAGTCTTTGGGCTTGACTATCTAAATTCGCTTTATTTTCAGAGATTGAAACTCTCGCGTAAATAACGACTCCTTCAGTTATTTTTTGTACATCAACAATGACTGTACCTGTAGGTAGTTGCGTAGCTTTAAGTTCACCACGTTTCCACATTCTCCAAGCAGTCTGATAGCTTATTCCTTTTGATTTTGCATAGTCAGATAGTTTCATTCTCCAATCATCACACAAATGATTATATTTGACTATGTTTGACTATATTTTTGTGATTTAAACTCAATACTGGAAATTTCTGGTAGCTTGAGTGTCATTATCATGCACTTTGCTAGGTTATTAACTTGATCTAGAGAGTCTGGTCACTTAAAACAAGAATGAGAGAGACTATGAAAGTTAGTCTAAATTAAAAATGTAAATAGGGAACAGGGAAGAAAATAGATCAGGAGAATCTTACAAAAACAAAATTGGATTGTTATAGATATCCTGTAATTTAATTTATAAATTCTAGGTATATCTATTTATTTAGTCAACCGTTTCCAAGCTTAATTCTTCCGAGGAAAGTACATGAGCTTCTAATAAAGCCATCATATCTCTTAACTGGGGATTACCACGAGAAGATCCAGTCAATCCTTTGGCAATAATTAACCCACAATGTCCTTGAGTATTTTGACACCGCTGATACCATTTTCGCTTGGCTTCTATATGCACTGGGTCGTCATCTAAAAATTGCCCAAACAAAAATAATTCACTGTTATGGGTTTGCAATAACCCTAAATCGTATAGATCATCATCTACTGGATCCGTGACAGTGTGAAAGCAGATTGCGTTTAATCCTCCAGCGGCTTGAATATTTTCAATAATCCCTTTAGCCTTGGGACGGGAGGTTTGAATGACAATCACAGGTAAACCATCACCGACTTGTTCAAATTCCCCTGCTGCTTGGTGATTAGGTGCTTGACGCAGGTAATCTAACGTCTCCCAGGGTAAGACACCCAAACTCATGAAAGCATCTTCTGGGATTAAGTCGTCTCTTAAGGCTTCAAATATGGAATCATCTTCGTCGTCTTCATCTTCGTCATCTAAATCAAAACCAGCCATTTCCTCTAGTTCTGCTGTCAACTCTGGCATGGTAGAAACAGTGACAGTTAAGGATTTGCGATTGTTGTTGGCTTCTGGTAGGGAAATTCGATAACGTTGGCTCAGGGCAAGAAAATCTTCGTCGTATAATTGCCGATGATGGTCACGGAGAAACCGCAATAAACTTTCTACGGCAACAAAACTGAGTAGTGCTTCTTCTTCATACAAAACGGAACGTAACCCTTCTAGGGGGTGAATATTGCCGAAGGTGGGTTGAATTTCGGACAGGGGCATTTGTGCCAAATTACCCGGATCATCATCCTCGTTGTCATGCAGGGAGTCAAATGTGAGAAATAGACAATCTTGTTTGAGGAAGGCTTCTTCTAAATCTTGATTTAGTTCATCTTCGTCAGCTAAAACAGCAGCCCGAAACCGTTTAAGAGAATCTTCCGAACGATAAAACAAAATACCATATTCAATGCCCAACATTCCCATGACGGAGGCATAAAGTTTTTCTACATCCCATTGATTGATTTCTATGGATAAAATTTGCTGTTCTTCTAGAAATCTCCAAGGGGCAGTTTGCCAGACTTCTAAGGCTTTATCATGGAGGAGTTTGGCGTATTTGGGTGGTAAGTCGGGAGTTTGGCTATCAATGACTTCGGCAAAGGAGCGAAATAGTTCGTCAATTATGGGTAATTCCGGTACGTAGTCAATGGCAATGTCTAAATCCTGTAAGACTCCGCGCAGGTAAAATTGAATTTCCCGATCGCGCACAACTATTCTTTGTGGTCTACCGGGTTTGGCTGGGCTTTGGGGATGTTCTATTGCCCGCATGAGGGTACGCACAATGGCTTCTGGACCCAGGGCGGGATCTATCATGTCCATGCCTCTAACAATGCCTTCTGAGGCATCTACCCAAAGAATGCAGTCTCCTTTGGTATCTGGATCTGTAAATGGGGTGTGTGGTGATGACAATGGACGGCGATCGCCCTCCCATACAGAAGGAATCTGGGTTAATTTCTGCAACCGGCGACTGGTAGAGCGATTAAAACTTGTCATAGAGTAAGTGAATCAAAACAAAGCGATTGAGAATGGGAATTTCGGGAATGGTTAATCTTTCAACATACCTAACCCCTCAATTCTAGGATAAAAATCTGAGGTTGCTGACAAAGGAGCAACACTGGATAGAGAGGGGATTATTTGAAAATTTTTTCCTATCTTTCCATCTTCCCATCTTCTTATGCTTTTTTGCCGTCGTAATGTCGCTAAAATGAATACAAAAACATTCACAGCAATCCAGCGGTACAAGAATGCCTACTGGAATATTGATAAAACTAGTTCAGGAGTTAAAAATTTATGACCCAAGCAACTCAAACTCAACAACGGGGAATTCTGTTATCTGAATCGGCATTGCGTCAGGTTAAGTCTCTTCAAGATAAGCAAGGGCAAGATTTATGCTTGCGGGTGGGAGTCAGACAAGGTGGTTGTTCGGGAATGTCTTACATGATGGATTTTGAGGATGTCAGCAAGATTACCCCTGATGATGAGGTTTTCGATTATGATGGCTTCAAAATTATTAGCGATCGCAAAAGTCTACTTTACCTTTACGGCTTAATGCTCGATTATAGTGATGCCATGATTGGTGGTGGTTTCCAATTCACTAACCCCAATGCCGCCCAAACCTGTGGTTGCGGTAAGTCTTTCGGAGTATAATACCGTGAGGAGTCAGGAGGCAGGAGTCAGGAGTCAGGAAGAAACTATTTTTCCATAACAACTGACAACTGACAACTGACAACTGACAATTGACAACGAACAACTGACCACTGACAACTGACAAATGACTAATACAATTGATTCCCTATTTGATACAGGTTTAGAACGTTATAAAGCTGGAGAATCTGTAGAATCCTTGATTCCTGTATTTAAAGAGGTATGCGATCGCTCTCCTAAAGCCAGTTCAGCCTGGATTTGTTTAGCTTGGTTATATCTTCTCGATAACAAAGGTAAATTAGCTTTTAACGCTGCTAATAAAGCCGTCAAACTCAATCCCCAAGACCCACAAGGCAGAATTAATCTAGCCTTAGCTATGCTAGAAACAGGTCAAAAAGGTTTGCGGGAACACATTGACGTAGCACAACAATTGATATTTGTCAATGAAGAATGGCAAGAAGAAGTCAAAAATAGCATTGAAGATGGTTTAACCAGAAAACCTGATTGGAAAAATTTAGCCAAAGTTAAAAAATGGTTATTTGAAGAATAGGGAGTGGGGGAGTGGGGGAGTGGGGGAGTAGGGGGAGTAGGGGAGTAGGGGGAGTAGGGGGA
>NZ_JADEWA010000378.1:0-5392 GCF_015207865.1 Dolichospermum sp. LEGE 00246 | reverse complement strand
TGCTCCAAAGAGCCTCCTTGCGGGTAATGTTAGCTAGATGCCTCCGGCACGCTGGCGCGAACGACAATGTTAGAGGTCGGTAACTATCTTAAAAGCACTGGTTTAACCCTTAAGCCTGTTTAACTTTTAAGTTCTAGAGCAGGGAACTAGCTACGCATCCTCTGGTAGGTCTTTAACTCTTACCTCTAACGTAGTTCGGTTAAGAACTGAGTCTGGTCAACTAGGCTTTTACAAGCCCTCACTTACCCGAAGGGAAGTGATGGGTGGTTGACTTTTCTGTTTTCCATACTCAAAACGGTTGGGACATAAGTAGGTGAACACAATAAAACCAATCTATGTAAAGAAAAGTAAAATAGCCCAAACCCTCTTCACTTTTGCCTTTTGCATGAGTGCCTCTTGCCTTGCCATAACGACGATTTTCAATGCTAACCTACTTAGACTTTTGCAAAATTATGAAAAACTTAGTAGTTCGTCAAATTTATTTTGACGGGTAATGATCAGAAAAAACTTCTGTTCTTCCCTTCCCCCTGCCTCTCTTCTCCCCCTGCTTGTCTTCTATTGGCTTCCACACCCGCCAGGGAATGAATTCCCTGTCTGATAGCTCAAGTCCGTTTTAACGGACTACTAAAGCAGTGCGAAAGTCAAAACTAAACACGGGTGAGATTTAAATTGCCAAATGACAAAGAACCCAGATGTGTAGGGGTAAAGCAAGAGCTTCATTGGTGTCAACTTAAGCTCAAATCCCTACCACATCTCGTTCCTAGTCTCTGACTAGGAATGCAGTTGATGAGGCTCTGCCTCTAATATTATTGAAGGCAGAGCCTTTTAGAATTCATTCCCAGTCAGAGACTGGGAATGAGGTGAAAAATTTCCGGTTTATTTAGTCATCTTCAGATGACTTCTGCTATTAGACTGGGAATATGGCTAACGCCACGCTACGCTATCATTCCCAGGTGGGCTAAGTAGGTGAACACAATAAAACCAAACTGTGTAAAGAAACGTAAAATCGCCCAAACCCTCTTCACTCTTGCCTCTTGCCTCTTGCCTTTTGCCTTGCCATAACGACAATTTTCAACGCCAACCTACTTAATTCTTGATTCCTAACTTTTGATTATTTGCAATTTACCATTTTTAACTAGTTTAAATTTTGTCCCTCGCCATTCAATAGTATTACCAAAAAATCCACAACACCAAATTATAAATCTCACTATATCCGCAACAGGAATCAGCCAAAAGAATTTTTTAGTAACTGCGTCATTGAGAAGTTTTACTCCTATTACCCAAGCCATAATCAAGCGCATTAGCAAAGTGATGGAGAAAACTAAGCAAGAAAAAATAGAACCACTGCTAGTTATTAATAATAGTAAACTAGAAACTGTGCCGAAAGTAAATATTAAGCCGATATAACCCCAAGGACGAGAAACACGAATACAACGCGCCCAACGAATTTGGCGATTGATAGAATCTAATAAACTACTATGTCCTAATCCGTGTTCGACGATATAGTTAGATAATACTACTTTGTCACCTGCTTGGGTTGGTAAATAGCCGAGTTGATAATCATCTGCTAAATAATCAGCTACAGCGGCAAAACCGCCAATTTTTGCTAATGTGGTTTTACGCATGACAATAGTTGAACCCAAAGCGAACTTTATTCCCTCTAATTGTTTACTAACTAAAATACCCGGTTGAAAGTCTGTGGCTGTACAAATAGCTTCTAAAATCGTGGCTATTCCTTCGGCTGTAGAACGATATAAACAGGTGACAACACCGACTTTTTGATCTTGTAATGGTTGAATAACTGTTTGCAAATATTCTGAACTGACACGAATATCACTGTCAGAAATGAGGAAAATATCATGTTTGGCGGTGGTAACAGCATTAGCTAAGTTACTAATTTTCAAATTAGCACCGATAATATGATCTTTCACCACTAAACTAATATCTATTTCTGGAAATTGTTGAATTAGTTTCTCAACTACTTCTATACTAGGGTCTGTGGAACTGCGGACACTAAAAATAATTTGATATTGGGGGTAATCTTGTTGACAAAATGAAGCTAGGTTGGCGTAAGTCCCCTTATCAACACCACATAGGGGTTTCAGGATAGTGACAGGGGGATGGAAATCGGGGTTTATGGGAGGAGAGTCCCGCAAAAAAGCTATCGCTGTATAAACCCCATAGGTGTAAAATAAAACGGCTGATAAACAGAATATCAACATAAGCAGGGGAAATAGTTTTCCTAATGACTAATAACTAATGACTAATAACCAATGAATCTAATTTACTTTCTTTTGCGTTCTTCTTGGACAATGGTAGCGATCGCTATTATCACAGGTTTTTTGAGTGGTGGTAGTAGTGCGGGATTAATCGCCTTAATTAGTAGTGCAGCGAGTAAAAGCAATGCTGCACCTCTGACAACTATAGCCTGGGGGTTTGTCGGTTTAGTCACCGTGGCCTTAATTACCGGCGTAATTTCCCAAATTATGTTAATTCGCTTATCTCAAAATGCCGTTTTGCAATTACGAATGCAGTTAAGTCGGCAAATATTAGCATCGGAATTAAGTCATTTAGAACAATTAGGAAATCCTCGCTTATTAGCCACTTTAACAGAAGATGTCCAAGCAGTGGCTAATGCTGTTTATGTCATTCCCTTTTTATGTATTGATATATCAATGGCTTTAGGCTGTTTATTATATATAACTTGGTTATCTTGGTTAGTATTTATCATGGTAGTGGTTTTAATGATTGCGGCTATTGCTAGTTGTAAATTGTTATTAGATAAGGGAGAAAAATTATTAGCTTTAGCCCGTGAAGATCAAGATAGTTTATTTAATAATTTTAGCACGATTACAGCCGGCATTAAAGAATTAAAACTACATTATCAACGCCGGCAATTTTTCCTGAGTAATCGTTTAGAATCCACAGCCAGTAGATTTAAAAATCACAATGTTCAAGGTTTAACCTTGTTTGCGACAACTGCCAGTTGGGGTAAACTCATATTTTTCTTTGCCATTGGTTTTGTTCTCTTTATTTTACCACATTTATTCGCCATTGATGCCGAAACTTTATCTGGTTACATTCTCACCTTTACTTATTTAATGTTACCTATGGATAATATTTCCAATAACTTACCATTAATTAGTAAAGCCAGCGTTGCCTTACAAAAAATCGAATCTTTAGATTTATCTTTAGCCAGTCGGGCGGAAATTGCCACAGCACCACCTCATGCTCTCACAAATTGGCACAGTTTACAAATGATAAATGTTACTCACACTTATTATACAGATAAAGAAGATAAAAGCTTTATTCTCGGTCCAATTAATCTTACCCTTTACCCCCAAGAATTAGTTTTTATTGTGGGAGGTAATGGTAGCGGTAAATCGTCTTTAGCGAAATTAATCACTGGGTTATATATTCCCGAACAGGGCGAAATTATTTTAGATGAAACTTTGATTACAGAAAATAACCGCGAATGGTATCGGCAACATTTTTCTGTAGTATTTTCTGATTTTTATTTATTTGAAGAATTGTTAGGATTAGAAAATAATCATAACTTAGATATTCAAGCCCAAAAATATTTAGAGAAATTACAACTTGATCATAAAGTTAAAATCGAAAATGGGCAACTTTCCACCACTTCCCTTTCCCAAGGACAAAGAAAACGCCTCGCATTACTCACAGCATATTTAGAAAATCGGTCAATTTATCTATTTGATGAATGGGCGGCTGATCAAGATCCATTATTCAAAGATATATTCTATACTCAATTACTGCCAGAATTAAAAGCACAGGGAAAAACAATTTTAGTAATTAGTCATGATGATCATTATTTTCATTTAGCCGATAGAATTATTAAATTAAACTATGGTAAAATTGAATTTGATAAACTCCCACAAACTTAAAAAATCAAGACCTACGCAAAATATCTCTCAAACCCTCTTTCTCTGCGTCCTCTGCGCCTCTGCGGTTCGTTTTCCCTAATAAATTAAAATTGTGAGGAATTAATCATGACAGAAGCTAAAAACGTACTGGGAACAAAATTAGAAATTTGCTGCACTTCTCCCATGACTGGATTTTACCGTGACGGGTTTTGTACCACAGGTGGACAAGATATGGGAATGCACGTCGTTTGCGCTCAAGTCACAGAGGAATTTTTGCAATATACCAAATCCCAGGGTAATGATTTGAGTACACCTGCACCTTATTTTGGTTTTCCCGGCTTAAAACCCGGTGATTGTTGGTGTTTATGCGCTGCAAGATGGCAAGAAGCTTTAGAAGATGGTGTTGCACCGACCGTAGTTTTAGAAGCTACCCATGCTAGGGCTTTAGAAGTTTGTAATTTAGCAGATTTGCAAAAACATCGGGTAATTCGTAATGAGGAAAATGGTTAATAATTATTAATAAATATAGCATTTGTAGGGTGTGTTAGGCAAAGCCGTAAGGCACACTAAACCTTCAAAATCAGCGAACGGACAGATTTCATTCTAGATTTAAGCAACGAATTTAGGTATTTCCAGCCATCGTGAGATAGAATTCCATCAAGCCCAAAATGGCGCATTCTCGTAAATACACAAAATGTCAGATTTTAGAATGAAATAATCCTACTAATCACGCAAAACTAATTCGGAAAGTAGTTGATAAGTGTATTCGTTTAGAGGAAAAACAACCGACTACTTCTAATGAAGGATAATGCAAAATGCAAGAATATGAATTCACTCTAAAATTCAAACTTCCCAACCCTGTTACTGATCCTGAGATGTACATTGAAGTCCTTTATGAATCAGGCTGTGATGATGCAATTATTGGTATTGGTATGAAAGGTTTTATTGGACTTGATTTTATTCGTGAGGCATCATCTGCGTGTGAGGCGATTTCCAGTGCAATAAAAGATGTAAGAAAAGCCATTCCACAAGCAGAACTTATAGAAGCTTCACCTGATTTTGTTGGTATAACAGATGTTGCAAAACTTCTAGGATGTTCGAGACAAAATATCCAAAAATTACTATCAAAAAGTAATTCAAACCTTCCTTTAACTGTTTACGAAGGATCGCAATTGGTCTGGCATCTTTTTGAAATTCTTACTTGGTTGATTGAGTCTAAGGATTATAATATTGATCAATCTCTGTTAGAAATTGCTAAAACCACGAGGAATTTAAATTTTATCAAAGAGTCCCAAAAGTTAGATCATGAGATGCAAAAACAATTCCAAGAACTCGTTTTTTCTAACAATATGTAATATCTATGAAAATACTGACACCCGATGGAAAAACCGTGATTTCTGGTTCACTTGACAAGACTATCAAAATCTGGGATTTAGCAATGGGAAGAAAAAGATAAAATTTATTTTATTTTCGCTCGTCTTCCCTATCAAAAATCCCATAGTGGCTTG
>NZ_JADEWA010000377.1:0-5419 GCF_015207865.1 Dolichospermum sp. LEGE 00246 | reverse complement strand
GTATTAATATCATTAGAACTAATTGCTAAAATACCTACATTTCTATTTTTGTAATCTTGTCCTAATTTTGCTAATTCAAATTTGATATGTTGCACAAAAGGACAATGACGACTAACAAATATAACTACTAATACTTTTTTATCAGCAAAGTTTGCCAATGAAATCGTTTTACCTGAAACCACATCTGGGAGATTAAATTTAGGTGCTAAAGTTCCCAAAGGTAACATTGTCGAAGGTGTTAAAGCCATAAAATCCAATTCCTTAAATTATCAAATTACAATTATTTAATGCTTGTAAATCTAAAACCTCTCTCCTTGTAGGAGAGAGGTTTTGATTTCCCCCCTTCCCTTAAAGGGAAGGGGGTTAGGGGGTTAGGTTAAGCTGCTACAAGATTGGGAATATATGCCGCAGAATCTCCTTTAATGGCTTGACTATACTTACCGTCAATACCTAAAGGAAGATCACCAGCAATGGTTACACGCTGCACACGACGGGGTTGATCTCCATAATCTGCGATCGCATAATGTTGAGTAGCGCGGTTATCCCAAAATGCCACATCACCAACTTTCCACCGCCAACGTACTGTATTCTCAGGTCGTGTAATATAAGATTGCAACAAGCGAATAATATCGGCTGATTCAGTGGGAGATAAACCGCGAATTTGCCGCACAAAACCACCAATAAACAAACCCTTTTCCCCAGATTCAGGGTGAATTCTCACCACTGGATGTAAGGTTTCATACACCGTTGAAGTAAACACATCCCGGTAAGATTTGACTTCTTCCGGTATATCAAAGGCTGTGGCATAATCATAAGCATTGCTATGTACAGCCCAAAGTTTATCCGCTAAATTACGCAAATGCTCCGGTAAATCTTGGTATGCAGTCACCGAATTTGCCCAAATAGTATCCCCTCCCGCCGGCGGAATTACCAATGCCCGCAAGACCGAGCCAAGGGGCGGACGATCTACAAATGTGACATCGGTGTGCCAGTTATTCGCACGGGCAACAGTGCGGCTATAATCTAAATCCAATACTTCTGGATGTCCAGGAAGTGATGGAACTGTGGGATGTGCAGTAGTGATTTCACCAAACCGACGGGCAAAATCTACTTGTCCATTAGCATCAAGTTCCTGTCCACGAAAGAAGATGACTTTATATTCAACTAAGGCTTTTCTGATTTCGCTGATGATTTCATCACTGAGGTGATCAGCCAAATTAACACCTTTAATTTTTGCACCGATGCGTCCAGCAATTGGTTTAACTTCTATGTTTTGATAACTCATAAATCTGTGTTCTCAATTTAGGAATATTTCAATGCAGCGTTTGACTAAGCAGCGACAGGCACAGGAGCGGCAAATTTAGCATATCGCTCAATATAAAACTCTTTAGAATGAGCGATCGCTTTCACTAATTCACGTTCTTTGAGCGCGTGTTTCCACTGTTTTAAACGAGTAAATTCAGCAGGGATACCAAAGCCACGATAATGTTTAAGAGCAGCCCATCTTTCAAACCAGGGAAAAAAGGTAAAATCAACCAAACTGACAGATTCACCAAACCAGTAAGGACCATCTTCAGAAAGTTTCCCTAAACCTTCATTTTCAATAAATTCTAGATGTTTATAGAGTTTTTGTTTGGCTTCCTCTTGTTTTTGGAAATCTGAACTGCGTAACAGAGTAGAAAAAGCGGGAACTAATCTAGTATTAGCAAAATCTATCCAAATCCGAGCTTGAGCTTTAGCAATGGGTTTATTAGGTAAAAGCGGGGGGTTGGGAAATACTTCATCCAGATATTCATTAATAACTGCTGATTCCCAAATCCGATTTTCTCCATGAGTAATTGCAGGTACTTTTCCATAAGGAGAAACTTTTGTAAAACCTTCTGGTTTATTCTGCAAATCAATTTCAATCAAATCAAAATCAATACCCTTTTCTTGAAGTACCAAGCGGGTACGGTGAGCATAAGGACAAACAACCGCACTATAAATCTTAATATCAGCCATTTTTAAATTCCTTAGTAAATTAGGATTTGTGTTTGGGAAATTTGTTGACATCAAAATCCCAAATCTTAAATAATTTAGGTGTAGAGAAGTTCCATGGAACGTCTCTACATTCTTTTCCAGCAGATGTCTAATAGCAAAACTAGCGCAGACATAACTATTGCCAGTTATCTGTGCATCACCCTTATTGAGATAATACTTGGGGTAAAATATAAACTACAGTTTGTTGACCGAGTTACAGGTGATTGTTCTAGTAGTATTGCATGACCCCAGGAAAAATTCAAGTGGTTTGACAAGAAAATAGATGTTTGACTAAATTTATGGCTGACTAATGATTAGTATATCTAAATAATTATTGAGTTATACTTGGCTAAACTGTGCCAAAACGGGATACTTGAGAACAAAAGGTGAAATCAAGAACTATGAATACAAATACTGATATTACTGGTTTTCATGCACATATTTATTTTGATACCGTCAGTCGTGAAGCGGCTGCTCGTGTAAGAGAAGGTTTAGGTGCTAAATTTGATGTAAGATTGGGACGTTGGCATGAACAGCCTATAGGACCACACCCCAAATCCATGTATCAAGTAGCTTTTTTACCACATCAATTTGGTGAAGTTGTGCCTTGGTTAATGGTTAATAGGGAAGGTTTAGATATTTTGGTTCACCCAGAAACGGGAGATGATGTCAAAGATCATACTGATCATTCTCTGTGGTTAGGAGAAAAACTACCGTTAAATATTGAGTTTCTGCAAAGGTTATAGCAGGTGACAGGGAACAGGTGACAGGTGACAGTGTTAAAAGTTTCTTGGAGTCTAAGTTTTATCAATGACCTTACGTCAACGTGCGCTATCATTTGATATTTTAACCCCCTTAGTGGTTGCTATAAAAACTATCTAATTTCACCAAAATGCTTTCTCACACAGTCCTTTTTGACCTAGATGGAACTCTAACTGATCCTAAACTGGGGATTACTCGCTGTATTCAATATGCGTTATCGGAACTTGGTTATAAACCACCAGATGCTAATGAATTGCTTTGGTGTATTGGACCACCACTGAAAAGCAGTTTTTCCCAGTTATTGCAAACCTCTGATGACACATTACTGGAGGAGGCAATTTTACTATATCGTAGTCGCTTTTCTACAATTGGGTTATTTGAAAACTCCCTTTATCCGCAAATTCCCGAAACTCTAAAAATTATTCGTGCTGCTGGTTATCAAACTTTTGTAGCTACTTCCAAACCTCAAATTTATGCTACACGCATTATTGAATATTTTGACTTAGCACCTTTGTTTGATGGTGTTTATGGTAGTGAATTAAATGGTAATAGAAGTGTGAAAGGTGATTTAATTTCCTACATTATAGAGAGGGAAAGTCTTTTAGATTCTACTGTCGTTATGATAGGCGATAGGCTACATGATATTATTGGAGCTAAGAAAAATAATATTGCTTCAATTGGTGTGACTTATGGTTATGGAAGTAGGGAAGAATTGGAAACTCACAAAGCTGATTTAATTGCTGATTGTCCAAATGAGATTCCTACATTATTGCCTTTGATTTGATCGCTCAACTCTGATCATTATTAAAAGCGATACTTACAGAAGATTATGCTATAGCTAATAAACATCATTATGACTCTTCACTTAAATAAGATTGGCGACTATGACGAACATGAAGAATGGCGATAACATCTTCTTCGACTACAAACAAAACTCGATATTTTCTTTGTTTTCCAATCCAGAGTTGACGAACTTCACCACCAATTACTTTTGCTTCTGATGCTATCATACAGCGATTAGGAAATTTTTGTAATGATGCTATAGCATCTTCAAGTTCGTAGTACCAATTGTTTGCTACTTCAGGACTCAGATTATCGCACATCCAACGATAAGCAGTTTCGATTTCTTGAAAAGCTGTAGGTTGAATAATAACTTGGTAATTCATGAGCGAGGAGGAATATTAAATTTGTGTTTTAGGGTTGCTAATGCTTGATCGGCTGGTATTCCTTCACCTTGCTTAAATTCATCTAGTCCTTTACGAATACCTACTATTGTTTCTAAGTAATCAATTCGTTCTAAGAGTTCTTGATATGTACTTAGAGGCTGTTTTGGAGTTGTTTTCAGTGATTGTAAAAAACTCAGCAGATCCTCTAGGAGTTCGTTGGGGGTGTTGTCAATTTCTTGTAAGAGTAATTCTTTGATAGTCATTACAGTTAACCGTGAAGATTGATATTTCTATTATAGTGATATCTTTGCTCTGACTGTGTAAGGAATATGGTAAGCGTTCGATAACTGTATAAAAAGTGTGATAGCGTTCGCGGTAGCGTCTCGTTCGCGTAGCGTTCCGAAGGAATAGAGATAGCGCTCCGTAGGAATCTTGAAACGCTGCTGTAAGCAGATCGCCTTCATGATATCATTGGAGCTAAGAAAAATAATATTGCTTCAATTGGTGTGACTTATGGTTATGGAAGCTAGGGAGGAATTGGAAACTCACAAAGCTGATTTAATTGCTGATTGTCCAAAGGAAATTCCTAAATTACTGCCTTATAGGTAGATTTATATATATTTGATAGGATATTCTGTATTGAGTGTATAGTTGCTGAAAAGACTATAAAAAAGAAAAACTTAATATTTAATGCTGAATTATCATTTGAAACAGTAAAGCTAGATAATATTGCTTGTGAAATAGTTTTTCCTAAAAAGCAGGATGAAAAAGTAATTCTACAAGCTCAATTAAAGGCAAGTGATTTCTCATTACGGGAAATCCCTTTTCTATTTTCGTTGAAAGCAGCATTTTCTAATCAACAGGGTGATTTTTTGAAAATTTCTTGTGACAAAGTATATAACTTAAGTATTCAAACGTCATATTTTGCTACAAACCAAGAAATCGCTATTTTGAATGCAGAGCTAGTTAATTTAAAAATTCGAGAATTTATTCAAGGAGATGAGAATAAAAAAGGACAAAAGCAATTTTTCTTTTGGTTAACTCAAAGCAGACAACTTTCTCCTTGTCATTCCACCTGACTTTTCCCGTTAAGTCGTGAAACTCCCAATTAACAAGGGTTTTAGACTATAGCCTAATTCTCAACAAGCGACGTTTAATGAGAATAATCAACGAGAAAATAGGACTTCGGGGAGGGGGTTATAGTGGGCGATCGCTCAATTAGAAAGATAACGGGAAAAGTCAGGTCATTCCACCAGGGGATCGCGGGAAGGCTGGGAGCCGCGTCTCTTTAGAGCGCGGGGGAAAGCCTACCCGTGCGGTTTTAACCGCTTCCAATATTCTCGATCATGATGCGGGTCATTAAATCTTTTCAACATTTTATTTCTCTCTAACTAATCTTTTTAAGGCTGACGAAAGACTCATTCCCCAACCTTGGGCGATATCCTCAAGTTTCTTTCTTTCAGTTTCATCTA
>NZ_JADEWA010000376.1:0-5436 GCF_015207865.1 Dolichospermum sp. LEGE 00246 | reverse complement strand
ATTGAAAGAGTAACTTTGGGTAGTCTTAAAAAAGAGGCATGAAAAAATCTCAAAACCATTAGATGATTCTTATTTTCAACAGGAGTGCATATTATGAGTCAAAATTTTAGCGATTATCATTCGTCGGTTAACAAAAAAATTAAGACTGAACAAATAGAGCAAATAATCAAAGCAATTATTGCGGGTAAATATTCTTGGGCTTGTGTTCTAGTTTTACAATTTGCTGGTTATAATCCTATGGACTATATACCCTATCGTACTTATATCAGATTACTTAAAACTAACTGCTTACTTGGTAATTCTCAGCAAAATTAACTTCCTATGAGAAAAGCTGAAGGATTTGATGGAAAATTAAAGTAGTTGCGTTTTTAAATCTGAATTTGTGAAAATTCTTTCTGGAAAATAAAAAGGTAAGGTGAAGATTCATCAAAAAAAATATGATTATTATGCAGAATTCATGAGCTACCCAACCACAATTTATAATCATCAAATGCAAACAATTATTCAAGAAATTGTGTGGCAGAAAAAACTAGAAGTTGCACAAATGCAACAAGATATGTCCTGGGCTTCCTTGCAACGTCAATTAAGTGCTGCTCCTACTGTGCGGGACTTTTTTACGGCTTTGCAATTGAGTATTTATAAACCTAGTTTAATTGCAGAAGTGAAAAAAGCATCACTTTATCATAGTGTAATTAGACCAGATTTTGACCCAGTTACTATTGCTCAAGCCTATAAACGAGGAGGAGCATCTTGTGTATCTGTTTTTACCGATCAAAAGTTTTTTCATGGTGGTTTTGATCATCTACGTGCTATCAGATATCGGGTAGGAATACCTCTACTTTGCAAAGATTTTATCATTGATCCTTGCCAAATTTATTTAGCCCGTTCGGCTGGTGCAGATGCAATATCATTAATTGCTGCTATTCTTACAGATAAGCAATTACAAAACTTTTTACGAGTGATTCATTACTTAGGTATGAATGCTGTTATCCAAGTTCATAACTTAAATGATTTGGATAGAGTTTTAGCTTTAGAAGATGTGAGGATAGTTTCTATTAATAACCAGAGTTTAGGGGATTTTAGCATTAATATTAACACCACTCAGGAATTATTGGCAGCTAGGCGATCGCAACTTCAAAAACTGGGAATTTTAGTCCTTAGTGAATCAGGTATAGAAACCCCCGATGATTTATCGTTTGTGGCTGAATGTGGTGTACAAACAGTGATCATCGGAGAATCTTTGCTCAAAGAAAATGATTTGGAACTAGCTGTCAGAAATTTCCTGCAATCGAAATTCCCCATTCATTATTCAGAGGAATTAAAGATTAGGTAATAATTGATAATTACGGATTGATCATAGTAAGGGTTTCCACCAATCACTACGGCTGAGATACCATTCTACGGTTAAACGTAAACCTTCTGCAATTGTTACAGATGGAGTCCAGCCAAATTCTGTTTTTAGCTTATTGGCATTAATGGCATATCTTCGATCATGTCCAGGTCTATCCTTCACAAAAGTAATTAATTTTTCCGCTGGATATACTGGTAAATCTGGGGCTAATTCGTTCATGATTGCACATAAATTTTGTACCAGACTGATATTTTCAACTTCGTTATTGCCACCAATGTTGTAATTTTCTCCTGGTTTTCCTTGATGGATTACCACATCTAACGCCCGACAGTGATCAACTACATACAACCAATCGCGGACATTTTTACCATCACCATAAACAGGTAATTCTTTACCAGTTAGAATGTTAATACACATCAGAGGAATTAGCTTTTCGGGAAATTGAAAAGCACCATAATTATTAGAGCAATTAGTGATAATTGTCGGTAATTTATAAGTATGATAATAAGCCCGAACTAGATGATCACTTCCAGCTTTGGAAGCGGAATAAGGACTATTGGGACTATAGGCTGTAGTTTCTGAGAATGCCGGTTCATCTGAGGTGAGACTACCATAAACTTCATCGGTAGAAACGTGAAGAAATAGGTAATTACTAGGTTGGTTTTTTGCTTGCCAATATTGACGGAAAGCTTCTAATAAAGTAAAAGTTCCCACTACGTTAGTTTGGACAAATGCAGCGGGTCCGGTGATGGAACGATCAACGTGAGATTCGGCGGCAAAATGAGCTATAGTATCTATATTTTCGTCTAAAAGTAGTTTATCAACTAAAGAGCGATCGCTTATGTCTCCTTGCACAAATCGGAAATTCTCTTTGGCTTCAACAGAGGCTAAATTATGGCGATTTCCAGCGTAGGTAAGAGCATCCAGTACCACGATTCTATCATTTGGATAAGCCTGACACCAATGATGGACGAAGTTCGCGCCAATAAACCCAGCACCTCCAGTCACCAGTAATCGTCTATTCATGAGATTCCCTAATTACCCTGTAAATATTTCTTCTTGATTTTAGCAAAGATTTTCTGTGTAAACAATTGCGCTAACCGGATTTTTGTAAAATCGGGAATTTTAGTTGAATAGTTATGTTTATGATCAAAGAAGTTATTTATGTCTGCTAAAATTACTCCTAAACGGTGAATAATATGCTCAGTTCTGTATTCTGCTAACACAGTTTCTGATAAAGTCAATGCTACTGAAGATTCTAAAACCTGCAAAATTCTGGCAACATCATATTCTAAAGCATAGCCAGCAATTTTATAAGAATTAAATCCCGGATCTAAATAATCCGATAATCCCCCATTGACACTAGAAAAGACTTGACAACCACAAGCTAATGCTTCCATTGGTTGTAAGCCAAATCCTTCGCTAACTCCTTGTAATTTCCAATATTCTGCCGAATCATAAAGATAAACTTTAGCACGATTAAATAAAGCTGGTAAATTTTCTACATAACTATCAATAACCAATACTTTACATTTTTTTTCTAAAGCCGGAATTAAGGTTTTAATTAAATATTCTGAAGATTTCCGGGTTTGCACTAAAACCTCAATATCTCGATGTTGATGTAAATTAGTAAATTCATCACTAATTTGATTGGGTAAATAATAAATTAGAGCATTTGGGGCTTGTTGTCCCCAATAACCTAGAGTATTTCTACTTACTGTAATTATAGGAATACTCGCTGGTAAATTAATTTTATAACCTGCACTGTGAGCGTGATAAATTACATGATATTTTTGCAATTTAGCCGCTAATTTACCAACATTGAATCCCCAACTAATTACAAAAATT
The DNA here is from genome assembly GCF_015207865.1 of Dolichospermum sp. LEGE 00246. Classification (NCBI taxonomy): domain Bacteria; kingdom Bacillati; phylum Cyanobacteriota; class Cyanophyceae; order Nostocales; family Aphanizomenonaceae; genus Dolichospermum; species Dolichospermum sp. LEGE 00246. The sequence goes on along the minus strand of NZ_JADEWA010000376.1, from coordinate 2,237 downwards.
ATGTTATCTACATCTAAGTTATTTTCTGTTAATAAATCATCTAAAAATAATTTATCTGATTCTCGCTGACGATAGGTAACTACTTCAGCATCACAAATCTGTTGAGCTAAAGCAACTGTTTTCAATTCTGCCCAAAGACCTCCACAAGCAAATTTACCATTTGTTCCTGGTACTAAAAAGTAAAGTTTTCTCATCATCCTAAATATCTAATTTTGAAGTTTATAAATAATGGTGTGGGTTGTGAATAAATTAGGGCGCAGGTGGTTAATGAATCAGGGCGCAGGTGGTTAATGAATCAGGGCGCAGGTGGTGAATAAATCAGGGCGCAGGTGGTTAATGAATCAGGGCGCAGGTGGTTAATGAATCAGGGCGCAGGTGGTTAATGAATCAGGGCGCAGGTGGTGAATGAATCAGGGCGCAGGCCCTGCGCCCCTACGGATTCCTAATTTTCCCAATATACTTTGATAAAATGACTTTCTTTACCCCAAAAATCACGGGTGATGGTAATATTTTCAATAGCTAAATTAAAGGGGATAGAGGTGGTAAGATAACGCTGGGTGAGCATTCCTAAATCTGGTGCAATTTCCGCTGCGGCTGTGGCGGCTAAACCAAAACCGATTAGTTGTTCAATTGGTCGAAATGGTAGTAAAAAAGAAATTGTTACTGCTAGTCCTGCTGTTAATAACATGGCTACAGATACATTTGTGCCACAGCGGGGATGTACAGCTAAATCCCATTCTCCAGTGGTCAGACGATGTTTAGCTAATGTTACTGCACGGCGCAAATCATGAATATTCACATCACCATAGAGAAAAAATCCCTGTTCGGTAGACAAACCACCTAATAATTCATCATCTAATTGTATATTGGTGGTTGTTCCTGATGATAAAGAGGAATATTTATTTTCCCCTAGTAACCAGACAGTGGCGTGTTCCAGTGCGTGAACTTGACGGAGCATGAGAATTTCTTTCAACCCAGGGATAAAAGATAACTGTTGCAGTAAATCAGCATCTTGTTTGGGGTGAGGTGCAAGAAAGTCAAAGTTAAAGGAATACGATTCGCTCGAATAAGAAGTATTCATCTTTTTTCTTTTGAGAATTAATTTTCCTTGGTGATATTTTTTGACGATTGCAATAACTGAAAATTTCTGATTTTCCCAATAACCTCACCCCAATTCCCAATTACTATTTAACGCTGATTAGTTCTACGTCAAAAATCAAAGTAGAGTTGGGGGGAATAACGCCACCAGCACCACGCGCACCATAACCTAGTTCTGAGGGGATAATTAATTGACGACGGCCACCTACTTTCATGGTGCTGAGTCCTTCGTCCCAACCTTTAATGACTTGTCCTGTGCCAATTTTAAAGCTAAAGGGTTTACCGCGATCGCGCGAACTATCAAATTTAGTCCCATTTTCTAATGTACCGACGTAGTGAACCTCAACGGTTTGTCCAGTTTGGGGAGTTGCGCCCGTTCCCTCTTGTAGTTCAATATATTTTAATCCAGAGGCGGTAGTAACAGCATTTGCTTCAGACATAGTATTGCTCTTTATTGGCGTATTGTTTTCTTGCGTGACAGTGGTGGTTGGTTGTGCTGGGGATGAATTACCGATCGCCGCATCTTTTTGACCGCTAATTTGGGTAAATACTAAAACGCCAACACATACCAGCATTAACACCACGCTGAGGAAAATTCCTTTCAAAATCAACCCTCTCTCTTTTAATTACCGATGATCAGATTACTGACAGAACACAAATTAGTTTAAATCAGAAATGATCTTTTAGCGCCATAGCTTATTTTCTAAATCCCGGACCTGACGCTCTAAACGGTCTATTCTCCCCCGTAATTCGTCTACTTCTGACTGACGGGCGACCCCCAAATCCTGCATCATGTTTCGCATTTGTCGCTGCATTTGCTCGTCCCAGTTGCCTTGTTCTGACTGTAACTGATGTACAAGATCATCCATGACTGCCTTTGCTTGCTCAGGATTGAGTTTACCGTCTTTTACCAGTTCATCACTCACTTCTTTGAGTTTGTCTGCAACTAAAGAAGTTGTGCCAATACCCAACATCATTAGCTGTTGCAACCAATTGTTACTATCCATACTGCCTTCCTCTGACTTGTTGCTAACTAAAAGCTTAGTAATTCTAGCCTACACATTTATTTTGTCAGTTGTCAGTTGTCAGTTGTCAGTTGCAAATAAATATCTTTCCCCCTGCCCCCTACTCCCCTACTC
>NZ_JADEWA010000040.1:0-21119 GCF_015207865.1 Dolichospermum sp. LEGE 00246 | reverse complement strand
TGTGTATAAGAGACAGCCCCTGCCCCCTGCCCCTCTGCCTCCTTTCGAGTCTTGAATCACAAAATGCTAGGGTAATGGAGTGATAGGGTGGAGAGGAAGACTTTTCATGCTTCACCCCTAACTCAAGCGCAAAAACCATGAATGTAGTAATTATCGGCTGTGGCGTGGTTGGGGCGGCGATCGCCTATGAACTCAGCCAAGTTAAAGGTTTAAACATCACCGTTTTCGAGCAAAAACAACCCGCACAAGGTTCTACCAGCGCTGCTCTCGGTGTTTTAATGGGCATAATTAGCAGTAAAACCAAGGGTATTGCTTGGCGAATGCGACAAAGTAGCATCCAACGCTATGGAACATTGATTCCTGAATTGGAAGGAATTACAGGGCGGAAAATCCCTTGTAATCGGCAAGGAATCGTGATGCTATTATCAGAAAACTTAGAGCGTCCCTTGGAAAGTGGCGTTGAAGTCCTTTCCGAATGGGAACAACTGCGAGAAATTCGCCAATCCCAAGGTTGGGAATTACAAGTTTGGGATCAAGAACAACTGCAAAAATATTGTCCCCAAATCAGTCATCCGCAAATTATTGGTGCTGTCTATTCTCCCCAAGACTTACAACTAAATGCCACAGCTTTAACTTTAGCTTTAGTAGATGCAGCCCAACGTAATGGCGTAAATTTCAAGTTTGGTGTGTCTGTGACCGGCACAGAAACGCCTCCTCCTCCTCCCCCAACACCTTTACACATCAAAAAAGGATTGGGAGAAGCGCGTAAATGTAATTTTATTGAAACTACAGAGGGCAAAGTTACCGCTGATTGGTTTATTATGTCTGCGGGTTTGGGTTCAACAGCCTTAACTGCACAATTAGATCAAATGGTAAATATCCGTCCAGTGCTGGGACAAGCTTTATATTTGAGCTTAGGACGCAGTTTAGGAAATCCCGATTTTCAACCTGTAATTACTGGTAATGATGTGCATATTGTACCAATGGGAAATGGTGATTATTGGGTGGGAGCAACCGTAGAATTTCCCAATCATGAAAATCAAATATCTGCAAGTCAGGAATTATTGGATATTGTCAGACAACAGGCGATCGCCTTCGCCCCAGAGTTAGCCGCAGCCAAGGTTCTCCGCACTTGGTCAGGGTTGCGCCCCCGTCCCGAAGGCAGACCAGCGCCAGTAATTGATAAACTACCGGGTTTTACAAATATACTCCTGGCTACGGGACACTACCGCAATGGGGTTTTACTCGCCCCAGCCACAGCCACAGCCATTCGGGAAATGATTTTACCTCAAGATTCTCGTTCCAATTGAAAAAAGTCTTGATTTGTAGGTTGGATTGAGGTTGAGGGACGTATCCCTGACGGGAGGCTCACCCAACAAATACCTTGGGTTGCGCTGTCGCTTAATCCAACCTACAAAAAATGGAGAAGGTATTGTTGTTAGGACTTATGTAATACGACTATAATAATGATTATCATTTTTACAGAGCTATTATGTCGTCTGAGAACTCGTCTACCAATCAAGCCTTACATCTGACTCAACGTCCCCGTCGTCTCCGTCGCACTGCAACCCTCCGAAAAATGGTGCGGGAAACGATTTTAACTGTAGATGATCTGATCTATCCGATGTTTGTCATGGAAGGTGAAAGCACAAAAATAGAAATTGTTTCCATGCCAGGATGTTATCGTTATTCTTTAGATTTACTCCTGGAAGAAATAGCCGCAGTGTCACAATTGGGTATTAATGCGATCGCACTATTCCCAGTTATTCCCGAAGAACAAAAAGACGACACAGCTACAGAAAGCTACAACCCAGAGGGATTGGTACAGGAAACCGTCAAAGCCATTAAAAACGCAGTTCCAGAAATCATCATTATTACTGATGTTGCTCTAGACCCCTTCACAACTCATGGACATGATGGTTTAGTTGATGAAAATGGCAAAATTCTCAATGATCAAACCATAGAAGTGTTAGTAAAAATGGCACTTTCCCAAGCAGAAGCCGGCGCGGATTTTGTTGCTCCTTCGGATATGATGGATGGTAGAATAGGCGCAATCCGTCAAGCTTTAGACGCTGAAGGTTATATCAATGTCGGGATTTTGGCATACTCAGCAAAATACGCCTCAGCCTACTATGGACCATTCCGGGACGCTTTAGATTCAGCCCCCAAATTTGGCGACAAAAAAACCTATCAAATGGACGCAGCTAACGCCAAAGAAGCTTTAAAAGAAATTGAATTGGATATTGCGGAAGGTGCAGATATCATTATGGTGAAACCAGCCTTAGCATATCTAGACATAATATGTCAAGTGAAATCAGCGACAAATTTACCAGTCGCCGCTTATAATGTTAGTGGCGAATACGCAATGATTAAAGCTGCGGCTCAACATGGTTGGATTGATGAGAAAAAGGTAATTTTAGAAACTTTAACCAGCATGAAGCGGGCTGGTGCTGATTTAATCTTGACTTATTTTGCTAAAGAAGTGGCACTGATGTTGATGTAATAGTTGCCAGTCCTTATCTCCCTATTATTTATTATGACTACAGTTCCTGCAAAAATTGACTTAGCAATTATTGGTGCTGGTCCTCATGCTCTTACCTTAGTTGCCCATTTGCTGCAAAAACGGCAAACAATGAAGGGTAAAATTGTAGTGTTTGATCCCAGTGGTACATGGATAAGTAACTGGAAACAGCAATTTGCGGCTTTGGAAATTCCTCATTTGCGCTCTCCTGCTGTTCATCATCCCCACCCCAACCCCTTCGCTTTAAGGAAATTTTCTGAATCTCGGTCTGAGGAACTATTTCCCCCCTATGATTTACCTGGAACGCGCCTATTTGAAGATTTTTGTGAGGATGTGATTACATCCTATCAGTTGCAGGAGCAGGTTATCCCTTTGGCTGTAAGTAGTGTTAAACCGTCATTTGATCATTTTCGTCCTCAATTCCAGCTATGGTTAGAAGATGGACAAATGGTAACTGCCCGGCGAGTTGTGTTGGCAACTGGTAGTGGTAAGATACATATCCCTGATTGGGTAAGTCAGATTCCTTCACCCTATCCAGAACATAAACTTTGCCATTCTCAAACTGTAGATTTACGTAAATTACAGTTAAAGTCTCAAAGAGTCTTAATTGTTGGTGGTGGTTTGACAAGTGGACATTTGGCTGTAGGTGCGATCGCTCATGGTGCAAAAGTCAATTTGATGATCCGAAGACAGTTATCAGAAAAACTATTTGATGCTGAACCGGGTTGGTTAGGACCAAAATATCTCAAAGGATTTTTTGAAGGAGATTGGGAACAACGGTGGATGATGATCCAGCAAGCTAGAAACGGTGGTTCTATGACACCAGCGATCGCCACCCAATTACGCAAAGAACATCATCGTGGTAATATTAGAATTGATGAAAACTGTCAAATAGTTAAAGCTGAATGGTTAAGTCATAATTGGCAGGTAGAATGTAGCGATGGTAATATATTCGAGTGTGATTATATTTGGTTAGCCACAGGTACTAAATTCGATGTCACCACTGAACCATTATTGCAGGATATCTTAACCGCTTATCCCATCCAAATTGTTAAAGGTTTGCCAGTTTTAGACAGCTATCTGCGTTGGCCTAGTTGTGAATTATTTATCATGGGTGGTTTAGCAGCTTTACAAGTTGGACCCACCGCCAGAAATTTATCCGGTGCAAGAATGGCTTGTGAAAAAATTGTCCCAGCGATCGTTAAGCCCAGTGTATCTTTTTCTCATAGTATCACTGAAGTCAAAGCCAGCTAAGAGGATGTTTGAAAAGTTTCCGGCAATTATGGGATTATTAAAGATGCCTCCGGCTTCCGTCAGAGATAAGCTCCTACACAAACCAAGTCCACACTATAGCTAACGCCACACTACGCTATCGGCAAGCTCAGTGACCACCTGCGTGGACTAATGAAAAATCAAAGGTTTGAAACCCACGCAGGTGGGTTTTGTCTGTATAGCCGCGACTTCTAGTCACCAAGGCAAGTAATAAATTAGACTTCAAAATATTTTCCCCAAAATTAGTAACATTCACACCTTTTTGCGTTATTATGATAACGATTCTCATTTTTGTTTGATATGGTCAGTTCAATAACCCAGTCTCAAGACACCTTGAACCTGCACGAAGACGACAAACTTACACGAATTCGGCACACCAGCGCCCATATCATGGCAATGGCGGTACAAAGACTATTTCCAGGGACTAAGGTAGCAATTGGCCCCGTCACAGAAATTGGATTCTACTACGATTTTGATTGTCCAGTCAGCATCACCCCTGATGACTTAGAAAAAATTGAAATCGAAATGCAACGGATAATCAAAGTGAACCTACCTATTATCCGGGAAGAGGTAGAACGAGCCGAAATTCGTGCCGAAATTGCCGAATTAAATGAACCTTACAAACTAGAAATCTTAGAGCGTATACCCGAATCAGAAATTATCACCCGCTACTTCATTGGTACTCCCGAAACTGGTAATTCAGAAACTTCATTGTTTGTCACAGATATTCAACCAGCGAATAACTATTGGTGGGATTTGTGTGCAGGTCCTCACATTAACTTTACTGGTGAAATTGATCCTCATGCCTTTAAATTATTAAATGTTGCTGGTGCTTATTGGCAAGGTGATGAAACTAAACCTCAGCTACAACGGATTTACGGGACAGCTTGGCAAACAAAAGCAGAATTAGAAAATTACCTCCAACTAAGAGAAGAAGCCCTCCGTCGAGATCATCGCAAGTTAGGTCAAGAACTTAACTTATTTAGTATTCAAGAAGAAGCCGGTGGTGGTTTAGTATTTTGGCATCCCAAAGGCGCAATTATTCGCTACATAATTGAAGATTATTGGCGCAAATCTCATCTAGAATCTGGTTATCAATTACTGTATACACCTCACATAGCCAATCTCAACCTATGGAAAACATCGGGTCATTTTGACTTTTATCAAGAAAGTATGTTTGACTCGATAGATGTGGAAAATCAGGCTTATCAAATTAAGCCCATGAATTGCCCTTTTCATGTTCTAACTTATAAACATCAACTTCATTCCTACCGAGAATTACCATTAAGATGGGCAGAATTAGGAACTGTTTATCGTTATGAACGATCTGGAGCATTACATGGTTTAATGCGAGTCAGAGGATTTACTCAAGATGATGCTCATATCTTCTGTTTACCTGACCAAATTGCTGATGAGATATTAGGAGTTTTAAATCTCACTGAGCAGATTTTATCAGATTTTGGTTTTAAAGAATATGAGGTCAATCTTTCTACCCGTCCTGATAAATCAGTCGGAACTGATGATGTTTGGGAATTAGCCACAACAGCACTAGAACAAGCTTTAAATACTAAAGGCTGGAATTATGTTGTTGATGCAGGTGGTGGAGCTTTCTATGGACCAAAGATAGACATTAAAATAAAAGATGCTATTGGTCGTTTGTGGCAATGTTCAACTATTCAGGTAGATTTTAATTTGCCAGAAAGGTTTGATATGGAATATATTGCTGCTGATGGTAGTCGGCAAAGACCAATTATGATTCATCGGGCTATTTTTGGTTCTTTGGAACGCTTTTTTGGCATTTTAATTGAGAACTATGCAGGGGATTTCCCCTTGTGGTTAGCACCTGTACAATTGCGGTTGTTACCTGTAAGTGATGACTTTCGAGAATATGCAAAATCAGTAGCAACAGACTTGAAAAAAGCCGGATTTAGGGTAGAAGTAGATAGCAGTGGTGAACGTTTAGGCAAACAAATTCGCATAGCACAATTAGAAAAAATTCCCGTTGTTGCTGTTGTTGGTAAGAAAGAAGTAGAAAGCAAAACTTTGAGTATTAGAAGTAGACAAGCTGGAGATTTAGGAGTTTTGACTTTAAGTGAACTTGTAGATCATTTACAAGTGATAAAACATTAAGATCAAAGAAGTCAGTAATCTTTTAAGAACACTGATTTAAACAGTCAACAAATAAAACCACTAGATTTTGATATGAATACCATCACTCTCGACACAACAAACATCATTCCTGAAATTCCCAAACAAGGAATGCCCGTAACTATTATTACCGGATTTTTAGGAAGTGGAAAAACCACACTTTTAAATCAAATTCTTCAGAACAAACAAGATTTAAAAGTCGCTGTCCTCGTTAATGAGTTTGGCGATATCAACATTGATAGTCAATTACTAATTTCTGTAGACCAAGATATGGTAGAACTTAGTAATGGCTGTATATGTTGTACAATTAATGATGGTTTAGTTGATGCTGTTTATCGAGTTTTAGAACGAGAAGAACGGATTGATTATCTAGTTATTGAAACCACAGGTGTAGCTGATCCCTTACCGATTATCTTAACTTTTTTTGGCACAGAACTCAGAGATCTAACCAATATAGATTCAATTCTCACAGTAGTAGATGCTGAAGCTTTTAACGAAGAACATTTTCAGAGTGAAGCAGCTTTAAAACAGATTACCTATGGAGATATTATTCTCCTCAATAAAACAGACCTTGTTACCCCAGAGAAAATTCAAGAAGTAGAAAATTTCATCCATGATATCAAGCATGGAGCGAAGATTTTACATACTCAATATGGTGAAGTTGCTTTACCTCTAATTTTAGATGTGGGTTTAACACCAAAAGATAAGTACATTGCTATTGATGACGAAGATACTCATAAACATGAACATCATCATGAACATGAGCATCATCATCATCACTCTGATCATTTAGACAATGATGGGTTTGTTTCCATTTCTTTCCAAAGTTATAAACCATTCGATGTGCATAAATTTGAGAATTTCCTAACCGAAGAAATGCCAGACAATGTATTTCGAGCTAAGGGTATTTTATGGTTTAGTGATAGTGAGTTACGTCATATCTTCCAACTGAGTGGACCTCGTTACACATTGAACGCTGACGAATGGCCTAATCAACCTAAAAACCAGGTAGTTTTTGTTGGCAGAAAACTGGATAATAATGAGATTTACACAAAACTTAACAAATGTTTGTTATAATTTAAAAGTGTTGATAAATTCTCTTTTTTTAGTTAGTAGTTATTCATAGATATTTAACTATTAACTTCCGTCATAACTCATTCTATTAAATTCAAATAATGACTTTATCCATTCGTCCAGAACTAACTGCTGCTGATGTAATTTCATCTTTATCTCATCAGCAACAACCAACCGTAACAGAAGCAGAGATGATGCAAGCTGTACGCACTTTACTGATTGGATTAGGAGAAAATCCAGACCGTGAGGGATTAAAGGATACTCCTAAAAGAGTTGTTAAAGCCTTAAAATTTCTGACCAATGGATATGATCAATCTGTAGATGAATTGCTAAATGGAGCAGTATTTACAGAAGATGCAAATGAAATGGTGTTAGTCAGGGATATTGATATTTTTAGTTCCTGCGAACACCACATATTACCAATCATTGGTCGCGCTCATGTTGCTTATATTCCTAATGGTAAGGTGATAGGTTTATCAAAAATTGCCCGCATTTGTGAAATGTATGCTCGACGTTTACAAGTGCAAGAAAGGCTGACTTTACAAATTGCTAATGCACTGCAAGGTTTACTCAAGCCTCAAGGAGTTGCAGTGGTAATTGAAGCAACTCATATGTGTATGGTGATGAGAGGAGTCCAAAAACCAGGTTCTTGGACTGTTACCAGCGCCATGCGTGGGGTGTTTTCTGAAGACGCACGGACTCGTGAAGAATTTATGAATTTGATTCGCCACAGTGCTAATTTTAAATAGGCTTTGTGTGATGTAGGGATAAGAGATTTTTTATCTCTACATTATATTGATATTTGAACGCAGATAAACGCAGATAAACGCAGATAAAAAGGGATAAGTTATCATGATTGGAAATTTGAAATTTAATGAGCAGGGGTTAATTCCGGCTATAGCTCAAGATTATCTTGATGGTACTGTTCTAATGATGGCTTGGATGAATGCAGAATCAATTCAAAAAACCCTGGCTACAGGTGAAGTTCATTATTGGAGTCGTTCCCGTTCTCAGTTGTGGCATAAGGGGGCAACATCTACACATATTCAAAAGGTAAAAGAGCTTTTTTATGATTGTGATGGTGATACAATTCTCATCAAAATTGAGCAAGTTGGTGATATTGCCTGTCATACTGGAGCAAGAAGTTGTTTTTTTAATTCTGTGGAAATTTTCTCTCGTAAATTATAATTTATATTGATTATGTCTTTACCCATGATTACTGTTGTTGCTGGATTATCCGGTGCGGGCAAAACTACCTGGATTTGTCAACAAATTCGAGATGTTCAATCTGTTAAAAAAGTCATTTATTTTTGTCCAGGAACTGGGAATGTTCCTATTGATAAAACTAAAATAGCTACTGAATTTCCTGAGTTGAGAATTTTTAGTGATGGTCAAGAAATTGAATTTCTTTATCAAATACCCACAGCAGATAGTGTTTATGTGGAATTGGGTGCTTATTTGGAATTAGACAGTGTATCAAAAATATTAGATCATCGCACTTACCACGCTATAGCAGTTATTCCTCCGGAGTTAAAAAATTCGGAATATGATAGTTGGGCAAATGAAATTATATATGGCGCACCTGCACCCATGATAATTGGAGAAAATTTATGGCGGGTAGCAACTACAGGTCAAGTTATTGATGAAAATAGTTTAGATGAATTTTGGTATGAAATAACTCACGGTGCTTATGGTATTGTTACCCGTGCTAAGGCAATTTTCGATGTTAATGATGGACTTTCTCTTTACTGTGATTTTGTCTCTGGTGTTCCCCAAATAGATTTTTTAGAATTAGACTTACCACGACATTTACAAGGTAGACCTCAGCGGTTTAGTGGCATAGAAATAGTAGGCAAGAATTTAGATAAAACAGCTTTAAAAGCAACATTATCGGATTGCTGTTTATCGGAATCCTTAATTTTTCAATATCAACAACAAGTACAACAAATTTTATTAGAAGGTCAACAAGTATGAAAATAGCTGTTATGTCATGTATTCATGGTAATTATGAAGCCTTAAATGCTGTATTATTAGATATTAACCAACAAAAAGCCGAGAAGATATTTTGTGTTGGTGATTTGGTAGGATATGGACCCCATCCTAATGCGGTAATTAACCAAATTCGCTCTTTAGATATTCCTACCTGTGCTGGTTGTTGGGATGAAGATATTGTGGAAGGATTGAATGCTTGCGATTGTAGTTATCCTTCATTATTAGCAGAAAAAAGAGGTTTTCAAGCTCATGAATGGACAAATAAGGAAATTCATCCAGAAAACCGCGAATTTTTAGCCAGTTTACCCTATAGTCTCCAGTGGCAAAATTTAGCTTTTGTTCATGGTAGTCCCCATAGTAATCATGAATATTTGTTACCTGAACTTGATGCTTTTGTGGCCTTAGAACGGGTACTTTCCACAGGTGCAGATGTGCTGTTTTGTGGACATACTCATGTTCCCTATAGTCGTAATCTTGATGCTGGTGAGTTACAAGTTCAAGTTGCTAATCAAGCAGCATCACGGAAAATTAGCTTTTCATCTGCGCTGAAGAAGATTGTTAATGTTGGTTCTGTTGGAGAACCTCGACATGGACGACCAAATGCAACTTATGTAATTTATGAAACTGATACTCAAGGGGTGACTTTGCGGGAAGTGACCTATGATTATCAAAAAACCTGTGCAGCAATTATAGAGAAGGGATTACCAGAAATCTTTGCTTGGCGTTTAGCGCATGGTTTGGAGTATGCTGAACGCGCAGATGATCCAACTCATGTTTGTACTAGATAAAATAACTAGGATTTAGGCAATGTAAAACCTGCCATCATATGAATAAACGAAATTGCGTCGTTTTCAGTTTTGGGAATAACTGATTGAGTAGGTGCGTCAGATAGAGAAAATCTGTTTTTTGTGAAATTATCGGGTCTGACGCACCCTACAACAGATAAAATCCACATTTCATATTTGGTGAACTTCCTCAATGCGTAAGTCCTAATAACTAATCCAAAATCTAAAATCTAAAATCTAAAATTGATTATGTGGGCAATTTTAAGCGGAATTGAAGGAAATTTAGCAGCTTATGAGGCTGTGATAGCTGATATTAAGCCGAGAAATCGTTATTTAGAGGCATTGTATATCATCGGTGATTTAGTTGGACCGCGACGGGAATGTGAACAGCTAGTGGCAAGGGTGAAATCACCTCGTCGGGGTGAATTAGAACCAATGATTTGCAAGGGATGGTGGGAAGAACAGTGTTTGATTTTACATGGTTTGGGTCCGACTGGAGACGCACCGGAATTGCTGGCAAAATATGGGGGTGATACGGTGCAGATGTTGTGGGATTGTGTTTCCCGTCAGACTGTACAATGGTTGCGATCGCTCGATTTTGGTTTCTTTGAATTAGATTGTTTATTAATACATGGTTCGACAATGGGGGTAAATGATGAATTGACCCCGGATACTCCTCCTATTCAAATGTTAGATAGATTGTCAAGAATGCAAGCAAATAATCTATTTTGCGGTCGTTCTGGGTTAACTTTTCAGTATCAGTTACAAGCAGGATCTATTACCAGTGAAATCATTACTCTTGATCATCAATTTTCCCCACAAACAGTCACAGTTACCCCTCGTCAAGTGATTGGGGTCGGAAATGTGGGACGGATACCAGGACAAGCAACCTATACTCTCTACAATCCTGGTACAAATCAGGTAAAGTTTAAAACTGTATTTTATGGACAGAGTAAGGGTTTTCAAATACACCCGCAGAGCAAAACCTGATAAGCTGTTACCAAGGTAATTTTAAGTAGGTGGGCTTGGGAGAATCAAAATATATTTCGTTTTGTGAAATGGCTAAAACTCAACCACAATAACGCATTGAGGTGAATTTACATATCGTTACACATTTTGGTTATTTTACATCCACTTACTTAACTGCTGTTTTGGGGGATTCGTTAGCAAATTTGTCTATATTATCAGCAGTTACACAAAATAATAATATTTGACCACAGATAAATTAGTGTTGTTTCACCAAAAATTATAATTAATCCCCTAGAAATGCAACAGATTAATTGTCTTGAATAACTTAAAAAAATGTATTCATGGTCACAAAATTCCCAGAATTGTGAGGGGATCATGATATAAATTGCTGACTATTCATAAAAACTTATATCAATCACGACTGCCATATATATATCTTACGAAAATGACTGATCAGGAATTCTGATTAAAAAATATTGCAATAACTTGATTTAGTTGCTAGTGTGTGTGGGTACGACAGCACTGGTGAATGCTCGGATTATTTAAAAGAGGTGAAATCAATGAGCTTTATCCATCCTGCCAAAAGTCTTTTATGTTGATTATTCCCATGCTGACAACCAGGAATTTCTACTTTCGATAAGCAATAAAGGGGTATTGCAAATGAGCAGAAAAAGTAGCTTCCATCTTGTCACTGCATGGAGATTTGATTTTTGTGTACTGTTCATTAATTGTCTTACCTATTGATTGCCAAGAACGCAACAGGAAGACGAAGAATGAAGAATTTAGAGGTGAAACCCGATGAAGATTCAAGGAAAAGTTGCACTCATTACCGGAGCTTCTCGTGGCATTGGTAAAGCGATCGCCCTAGAATTAGCCAAACAAGGCATGAAAAGGTTAATATTGGTAGCACGCGATCGCCAAAAGTTAGCCGAAGTAGCGGCAGAAATTGAAGCTTTAGGCGTAGAAACTACAATCATGGCTTTGGACTTAACCCACTCCATCAACGTTAACATAGCCGTAGCTCAACTTTGGCGCAGTTATGGACCAATTCATCTCCTCGTAAATTGTGCCGGAGTCGCACATCAAAACTCGTTTCTGCAATCAAAACTTCCCCAACTGCAAGAAGAACTCTCCGTCAATTTGTTGGGAATGTACACCCTCACCAGCTTGATAGCCAAACGCATGGTTAGTCAAAAAAAGGGAATCATTGTCAATGTCTCCAGTTTAATGGGGAAAGTTGCCGCCCCAACAATGGCCACATATTCCGCCACTAAATTTGCCATTGTCGGATTTACCCAAGCCTTACGTCAAGAACTCGCCCAACACAATATTCGCGTTATCGCCCTACTCCCTTCCCTCACCGAAACAGACATGGTGCGTGACTTGCAATCATTTCGGGGAGTAATTCCCATGACACCCGAACAAGTCGCTCAAGCGCTCGTCATCGGCATAGAAAACGATACCGCAGAAATCCTAGTTGGCTGGCAATCTCACTTAGCCGTATTATGTCAACGTCTTGCCCCTTGGTTACTAGCAATCATCATGCAACTAGCAACACCCAAAAAACCATTACCTGATGCTGCGGGATAAGGTTCAATCTAGTTAAGTTTTGTTTCGCGCAAAGAGGCAAAGGCACAAACTGTTTTTTGTGTCTTTGTGTAAACTAACGTGAATTCGATGAACCTCACCCCAACCCCTCTCCGACACGGAGAGGGGCATATTAGTTTGTTTCTAACATTATAAAACCATAGTCTTAAGCCTCTCCCCGTTGCGGGGAGAGGTTTGGAGAGGGGTCGAATTATTTTCGTCGAACTCACGTTAAACTAAAGTTAAAAAATGGTAGGTTGGGTTAAGCAAAAGCGCAACCCAACTAAAAATTTGATAATGTTGATTTTTAGGCTTAACTAAACTTTATTACCCCATATAGGAATAATATTTGATTTATGAAACAATACGTAGGGTGCGTCAGACTACATAAATTCTATCAATAAACAGATTTGTCATATCTGACGTGGTTGGTGAGCAGTTCGACAGGCTCACTGTAACACTTGCCGAACCACACCCTACAAATACTTGGATTTTTTCAAAATTCAAATATCAGTCCTATAAATGATGATGAGAACCAAGGAGAATAATATATGCCAGTAAGACAAGAAATTTTTGATGTTGATGCAGATTTAATAACACATCAAATATGAGTAAGCTAACATCAATGGTAAAGCAATAAAAGGATCTAAATATCATGACTATTGCACAAGAAACACACTACTACTCACCTGAAGAATACCTAGAATTTGAGGTAAATTCAGAACTGCGTCACGAATATATTGATGGATTAATTATACCAATGACAGGCGGAACACCAAATCATAACCAAATTACTGGCAACTTTTACGCTGTGCTAAATTTTGCTCTTAAACGTCAACCCTATCAAGTCTTTGTTACAGATCAAAGACTTTGGATTCCTAAACGACGGATTCATACTTATCCTGATGTAATGATTGTTCAAACTCCCCTAGTATTTGAAGAAGGAAGAAATGACACTATTACTAACCCGGTTATGATTGCTGAAGTGTTATCAAAATCTACCAAAGGTTATGATAGAGATGAAAAGTTTGCAGCTTATCGGACTATTGCTAGTTTTCAAGAATATATTTTAATTGACCAATACACAATTCACGTTGAACAATATGTAAAAACTGATAATAGAAAATGGATGTTTTTAGAATATGAAGATATTAATGATACTTTAAATTTAACTTCTGTTTCTTGTCAAATTTCTCTTGCGGATATTTATGACAAGGTAGATTTTACCAGTACAGAATCTTAATTATTTGTCTGAATCAGGATGTCCAGGATTTTGATTTGATTTGTGGTGTACTAATATTTTAATTTGTCTGAATCAGGATATCCAGGATTTAAGGATTTACAGGATGTTGTTTGAAAGTATCATGTTTTGATTTTTGGGCGTTGCTGATTAAGGGTATGAATTTTAGTCTCACGCAAAGGCGCAAAGACGCAAAGGTAAGATTTTTAAAGGTTCAATTTGGAAATTTCATACCTCGATTCAGCAACGCCGATTTTTGATTGTCCATCTTTATCTGTGTTCATCTGCGTTTATCTGCGTACCCTTCGGGAAGCAAGCTACAATTATTCTTGATATTACTGTTAGATTACTAATTTTTTTAAACGTTCGCGGAGCGTGGCGTTAGCCATACCACAGAGACACAGAGGACACAGAGAAAAAATATCGGTTATCTTTGTGTGGGAAGGGAGTAATTTTCTCGTTCCTCTAATTAATTATCTCAGAATTGGGGCAGCTTTTATCAGAAAATAAAATCCTGTAAATCCTCAAATCCTGGATATCCTGATTCTGACTTAATAATTTTGGCGTTGCTGATTTGAGGTATGAAGTTCTACATACAACGAAAGCGATTGATCTGATACTTGAATAAATATGGATTCTAAGCCATAATAAATTCATGACATGGGAAATTTTATTTCATGACGAATTTCTACCTGAATTTTCTGAACTAACAACAGAAGTACCCCGAAGAACTTCTTGCACACACAAAATTACTAGAATCCGCCGGTCCACTCCTACGTAGACCTCATGCTGATACACTTAAAGGTTCTCGACATAAAAATATGAAAGAACTGCGTTTTTATGCGGACGATGGTGTGTGGCGAATAGCTTTTGCTTTTGATCCAAAAAAGAAAGCAATATTACTTGTAGCTGGTAATAAAGCTGGAACAAGTGAAAAAAGATTTTACAAACAATTAATTACAAAAGCAGATAAAAGATTTGACTCCCATCTTCAGGAATTAAAAGACAAAGGAGAATAAAAATATGGCGACAAAATTAAGTGATATCATGGCACAATTACCACCGGAACAGCGGGCAAAAATTGAAGCCCGCGCCCAAGAACTGATTTTGGAAAATATGACTCTTCAAGATATGAGAAAAGCCAGAAAATTAACTCAAGAATCTATGGCAGAATTATTAGGAATCCGTCAAGATAGTGTTTCTAGATTAGAAAAACGGGCGGATCTTTTACTCTCTACATTACGTAGTTATGTAAAAGCAATGGGAGGAGATTTAAAACTTGTGGCAGAATTTCCTGATAGACCTTCTGTGATTATTTCCGCATTAGGAGAATTAGAAGATGAAGATTCCATACCGGAATAATCGTCTTGTCAAGTCTTAAAATATAAAATTGCTCAAAAAAGTAGAGAGATTCAGATCCCCGACTTCTTTGATTAATCTTTTCATTCACGCAATTAATTATGTTTAGAAGTCGGGGATCTTTGACCACAAACAAACATCCTGTAAATCCTTTAATCCTGGATATCCTGATTCTGACAAAATTCAGATCCCCGACTTCTGTTGTTAATCTTCTCATTTAATACAAATGGTGCTTTTATGTCAACTCAACTTACGAATTATTAACAGAATACTCAAACAAACATGGGTTATATATACGTTTAGAAGCGTCTATTATTTCAATTCCTACAATATTTCCAGCGTCGTCATAATCTAAAATGATTCCTGGTTTTTCTTCATCACTTTCTTCAATTGGTATATTGCTGAATATAATTCTTAAAACATCAACTTCTGCATCTTAGGTGATTTTTATGATTCTCTCCAGTATTTCTCAATTTTGCATTTGTCTGAATCAGGATGTCCAGGATTTTAGGATTTACAGGATGTTGTTTGAAAATCTCGTGTTTTGAATTTTGATTGTCCATTTTTATCTGTGTTTATCTGCGTTTATCTGCGTACCCTTCGGGAAGCAAGCTACAATTATTCTTGATATTACTGTTAGATTACCATTATTTATTTAACCATTGATTTATTTGAATTAGCAAGATGATAGATAGTTTACTAATTCTAGGAACTCTTCGGTTCTTTCAATCAGTAGTTTTGCATCTTCAGCAGTTAAACGTTCAGAACGATCATAATCTCCCTTTAAACGTATCTGTTCTGCATCAATTAGATAACGGTGAAATTTGGGATCAATTTTACTAGTTCTGGCAAAAAGTTCGCCAAACTTACTAATTACAGCAGAGTGTTTGCTAAAACTAAGATTTTCACTTACTAGGAATGCTTCAGCTATATAAAACATGGCATAATAAGCACGAGAAGCAGCAAAATCAGGTAGATTTTCACCAGCTAAATTTTAGCTGCACGCAGACTATATTGAGCTTTTTGCACTAGAAACTCTTGTTCTTTGTTCATAGAAATAAATACCTTCTTTTTTGATATTTTGGATTAGCATTGTTTGTTCTTTTTCAAAACGACTGAGGGAGTAAAACAGGTTAGAAATTACTACACTATATTTTAAACAAAGGGGACTAAGAAAAAAGCCAATTTTTTCAATTTCTTTGGTTGCTTGCACTAAATCCTTCAGTATAACTAATACATCAAAATCTGAATCAGGAGTAGCATCACCACGCGCTTGAGAACCAAAAAGAATCACTGCAATTAGTTGATCTTGGTATGTTTCAAGCAAGTTATTACACAATTCCTGCATAATTTCTTCTAGTTTTGGGTGTCTCATCGTTTAGTAATATTTTCTACTTGGAGATATAGCATTTTTTGTCAGAATCAGGATTTTAGGATTTACGGGATGTTGATTTTATTTGTGCTGTACTAATATTTTAATTTGTCAGAATCAGGATGTCCAGAATTTTAGGATTTACAGGATGTTGTTTGAAAGTTTCATGTTTTGATTTTTGATTGTCCATCTTTATCTGTGTTTATCTGCGTTCAATTATTCTTGATATTACTGTTAGATTACTAATTTTTTTTAAACGAACCACAGAGACACAGAGGACACAGAGAAAAAATATCAGTTATCTTTGTGTGGGAAGGGAGTAATTTTCTCGTTCATCTAATTAATTATGTCAGAATTGGGGAAGCTTTCATCAGAAAATAAAATCCTGTAAATCCTTTAATCCTGGATATCCTGATTCTGACTTAATAATTTTCTGTAACCCTTAAATGTTACAGTTTACAAGTCTCGACGCGAGAGAAAAATCTCCCGCCCATTCGCCACTCCGCTTCGCTGCCCACGTCATGACGAAAACCTTTCCAAAACAATATCGACAAAAACGGGTAGGTACTCAAAGTAATATAATAGTAGTTGTAGTACAACCAGTCGCCCTGTCCCCTCCATCCCACCTTGTCCACGAACTTATCCCATATTTCCCTATTATATTCTTTCGTTCCACCCAAACTTTGATAAATTCGTTTCTGGACAGAAAAACCAAACTTACCATCACTGTATTTTACCCACAATTGGTCAATGGTGCGGAGGTCTGCACAGGGAAAATTATCAATACTTTTTTCATCTAACCAACCAACCTTTTCCCGTTTCGCAACTGCTAACATTACCCGTCTTGTTTCGTCGTTTGCTTCCTTCCATTTCCCTTGTGCGAGGTAGTCACGCAGTTTCCTGTAGTTCATTCCTACATCTGATTTTAATTGTGCATTATCGAATATTATTAACGCTTCTTTTACCTTTGCTTCTGTACGAAGTGTTAATAAACCATAAGCAGTATTTTGGACATCTTCACAGTCATCATTTAAAGACTGAATAACTAAATCTAACCCACTTTCTCCATAATTCAAAGCCTGTTTGAGTGACACTATTCTCACTTGGGGGTTAGGATTACTCAATCCTAATTTTACCCCTTCAATCCCACCTAAAACTGCTGCAAACTCTGAGGTTTGATGTTGACCACCCAGTACAGCATCGTATTTTCCCGGTTGTTGTGAATGATTTGTCATTGGTATAGATTACCCTACTAATTGAAATAAAAAAAGACATCAAATCAAACCATCAATTTATCAATAACATCCTGTAAATCCTCAAATCCTGGTTATCCTGATTCTGACTTAATAATTTTCTGTAACCTTTCACTAATATTACAGTTTACAAGTCTCGATACGAGAGAAGAGACCCCAAAAAGTCGAATAGGGAATTCCATAACCGAAATGTGGGATAGGGAACAGAGTAGTATAAGGTAAGTGTCCTTTGGGTGCTGTATCAGGGTAGGATAAAAATACTCCAATAAAAGCTGCTTCTCTCATCCATCCTACCTTGTCGGCGAATTTCTTCCAGGCTTCCTCGTAATACTTGCCGTCAGCTATGCCACCGACGCTCAAGTAAATTTCCTTTTGGACACTAAAGCCAAATTTACCATTGCTATATTTTACCCATAGTTTGTCAATTGTGCGAAGATCAGTACAAGGAAAGTTTAATAGTTCTTTGTCTCTAATCAAGTCGTCTTTTTCATGGCCTACAGCCTTTAACATTACCAGATAGGTTTCATAGTCTGCTTGCTTCCAGTTCCGTGCTGCTAGTAAGTCACGCAGTTTGGTGTAGTTGATTCCTACTTCTGATTTTAATTGTATTTCTTGCTCGTTTTCAATATTAACCAAACCCAAATTTTCCCGAAACTTCAATACTGTCTGAGTCCGGTTTTCCGGTTCTAATTCCATACCCTCCAAAATAGCATCATTCACCCTCTGACTAAGACTTTGATTATAAACTTTTGGTTTTACTAAAAAGTCAAAAGTTTTAATCTGTTCACGTTTGTATGCGGGTGCTGGAGTAGATTTTGAGTCTCGTTTAAGTCCATCAGCAGTGAGAAGATAATATAAAGTTGCAGCCAAAGCGTAAACATCGGTATGGGGTCCAAAATTGCCTTTATCCCGATATTGTTCAATAGGTGCATAACCTTCTGTTAATGAGATAGTCATGCTTGTCTTAGCCATACTGCGAGTTGAACCAAAATCAATTAAAACGGCTTCTTGTTCATTTTGGCGTAAGAGAATATTTTCGGGTTTAATGTCGCGGTGTAAACTTCCTTTGGCGTGAATATATTCTAAAGCCTGACTAATTTGATTTATATATAGTAGTGCTTCACTTTCGGCAAGTTGTCCTTTATTTTCGACATACTTAAATAAAGTTACCCCATCAATATATTCCATCACCACGCCAACCAATCTAAATTTCTCTTCCTCAATTACTTTTACTTCTTCGATAACTTCATGGACTTTGACAATGTGTTTATGATCAAAACTTGCTATTTTTAAAGCTTCGTTAATAAACTTAACTTGTTGGTCCGCAAAGTCATCTCCCAATTGCATTTGCTGATTGAGAGTTTTAATGGCGTATAATTTACCCGTCTTGGGTTCTAAAGCTTTGTAGGTAATACCAAAACCACCACTACCCAAGGGTTTACCTTGAATAATAAATCTATCTTTGTTGATTGGTTGCCCTGGATGCCAAATTATCATCGGTTGAGGAATATATAAAGATAATTATTTTTATAGTGACTCATTTTACCATCTCACCACCCTCAAAAACATACCCCACACCTCAGACAATATTATTAAGTGAAATTTGAAACCACCAATTTATCTTTTTTTCTCCGGTAAATTACGAGGGGGGATCATTCTCCCCTCATAAAACTCCCTTTCCAACTGACTTAATTTCCACCATCCTGCACCGAACAACAGAGGAACAAATGTTTCCACCATCACTAATAAAATTGATTTTGTCTCCCCCAAAAAAGCCAATAAAGGACTACTAGCTAAAGCCAGAATAGTAAGAACACCACACCAGAATTTTAACTGTTGAACTCTTTTTAAAGCCTGACGACAACTAGCACATTTTTCTGTATGGGAATGATATCTTTCTAGCAATCCTTCCTTATTCAATAAAAGTAGTGGTAAAGATTCCCCTGGAAATGTTTCCCCCTGAAATTGATTTACCCATTTACGTAACTCAGCCACAAAGGTATCTGCTTTTGTCGCCAGATAAAAGGCTTTATTAAAATTAGCACTACCACCTTTATCCGCTAAATAACGTTCTTGATAATGGAGAAAAATTTGATCATCTTCCAAAACGCCATTTTGTCCAATATGGACATACCAACGAGGGCGAATTTTAATAAAAAATCCTGGAATTTGAGACTTGAACTTAAAAGGAAACCGGGCAATTATCCGACATTCACCTTTGCGAATGGGGACAGCATAAACAACGGTTAAAATTCTGCCTTTCTCAGCATTAATGTCATGCCACATCAAACCAGGGGCAATAAATGTTGTGGAAAGTTTTCCCGATTGTCCCGCTTTTAAACCTTGTTTCCAAATCCCTGCAAAACCATATTTCCCAGATTCAACTATTTCTAATTCTAAAGGTGCAGCATTGGCACGATTTCCCACTGTACGATGATGGGTAAAGGCAATATGACTAGGATCAAGGATATTTTCTAATAATGTTAAAGCATCATAAGGAACATCTCGAAAAGTGTTCATAATTACCCATCCTTCCGGCACTGCTTCTATGGGTTCAATTACAGGAACTTTCGTATTTGCAGCATTTTCTGAATTACCAGCATAGACAAATAATAATCCTTGTCTTTCTGTTGTTGGTAAAGATGGTACGCAAGCCCTGGGAGAGGTTTCTGCTTTTGCACCTGCAACCTGTTGGGGAATTTTTTGACAACTTCCATCTCCAGCAAATGACCAACCATGATAAGGACATTCTAACAATCCATCTTCATTAATTCTGCCTTCAGAAAGAGGTGCAAGACGGTGAGGACATTGATCTATAAATACTTGCCAAGATAAGTTTTTCTGATCCCACCAAATCACAATATCTTTACCCAAAAGAGTGAAAGGTGTGGGTTTGGATTTGTCTAAATCTTGAAGGTAGTGAACTGGATACCATGCTTCTGCTAATTCAAAAGCATCTGGATTACTCCCTCCAGGTAATATTTCTGTTAAAGAATTCTCGTTGATAAAAAATTGTGTTTGCACCATTTTCTGTATTGATTAATTTTCAATAACTTTTAATTGAACATTCTAGCAAGAACCATCCCTAATTGCACACTGATAATTCCCAAGATTGTACTACCTGAAAAATAACCAGCAGCAGCTAACCAATTACCACGTTGTAATAAGCCAACTGTATCTAAACCAAAAGTAGAAAAAGTAGTATATGCACCTAAAAATCCTGTAGCGACAATTAACTTAATTTCTGGGGAAATCAGCACTGTTTTTTCCATAGCTAAAGTTGCGAAAAACCCCATTGCTAAACAACCGCTAATATTAATAAAAAAAGTTCCATAGGGAAAATTTAAACCAAAGCGGTTCGTAACCCACAATGTTAAATAATAGCGACTTAAAGCCCCAGCTATTGCCCCTAAACTAATAGCAATGGGAACACGAATTTCTGCCTGTTGTAACATTATCAATCTTTTCTTGAATTAACCCATACTATTATGTACTTTAATTATATACATCATAGCCCCCTCCTCGCTTGCGGGGAGGGGGTTGGGGG
>NZ_JADEWA010000375.1:0-5449 GCF_015207865.1 Dolichospermum sp. LEGE 00246 | reverse complement strand
TACATTTCAAAAAATTAATTTTTTGAGAACTTTTTGGCGTGGGCTTTAATTCTCAATAACCAATACTTATTGACAGAACTATTGCTGTTACGTACTTTTAGACTTTTTATTTACATCGAACTCAGGTAATATCAATTTTACCTGCTATTAATCTACCACCAATGACGGCGATCGCAGCACAAATTGCGTGTAGATGCGGAAATTACAGGAAGTCATACTTTGGCTGAAACTGCTAGTACAACACGGCATAAATAAACCAACCATTCTAAATCGTTAAAAAGCCTATACTGTCTTCGTTTTGACTTTTGACTTTTGACTTTTGACTTCCGCCCTGCGGTACTAGTGGTCTGTCAAATTTCTATTTATGAATTAGGTTTAAGGTCAAGTGTATATGTTTTAATATCTGCTACTCCAAAGCTAAATGTAACTTAATAGCATCATTGACCAAATCTATCAACTCTTGACTTAAACACCCTACCACATCTCCTAAAATGCGCTGTTTAGAAATTGTCCGTATTTGTTGCGCTTGTACCTTAGAAGTTTTAGATAAACCGGAATCTTCTGGATTTAATAAAACCTCAAAAGGATATACACGACTCATATTAGATGTAATCGGTACAATCGTCACCGTAGTAGAGGCATTATTATTAGCATCATTGCTAACAATGAGTACAGGACGGCGTTTATCCATTTCTGACCCCACTGCGGGACTGAGATTTGCAAGGTATATTTCACCACGTTTCATCTGTTAGCCCATCTCCTACAGTTAAATCCCATTCTGGGTCAAATTCTGCCGCAGCTTCCCGATAAGCTTGCTCTAGTTCCTGATAACGCAGTAATTCTATGGCTAACTCAATTACTTGAGAACGAGATTTACAGCCTTTAGTCAATTTATAATTTTCAATAAACTGCACCAAAGAGGATGGTAAAGAAATGGAAAGTTTTTCAGCTTGCATAGTATTACCAAAAGGTAATTATATTTTTCCTACTTTATAGTAACATAAATAGTGGGGGGTAATACACTTAACATTCAGCGACCAAGAAAACACACAAAAACCCATAACCCCGACTTCTTAAAGAAATCGGGGTTCTAACATCTGTTTTCGATGTTAATTATTTTCCCTCTATAGCTGCGACTATGCCGAAGATGATAAATAGAAAGCCGCCGATAAAGGTAATTTGCCGTTCGGAAATTTTACCTGCTATTAATCTACCACCAATGACGGCGATCGCTGCACAAATTGCGTGTCCTAATATTGCACCAGCGGTGACACCAATGGGGTTATTTCCAGCAGCTAGGGCTATGGTGGCTATTTGTGTGCGATCGCCCCATTCTGCTATAAATGTTAATACGAAGGATTTCAGTAAAATTGACCAAACAGTTTTTTGCTGGGAGTTATTTAACTCTGCTTTGTCTACCGCTTCTTGTGCCTCTTCTGCGACTTCTTCGGTAGCAGATACAGCCATTTTATTGGCATCATAAGTTAACTTCAAACCAAAGGCAATAAACAAAACTATTTCCGCGTAATGAATATAGACTTTTGGTAATAAAGATACTACCTGCCCAAATGCAACTGATAAGATAGTCATAGCCGCCAAAGCAGCCACCACACCAGCAAATACCAAACGCCGGGGGTGGTGCATGGACAATATCACAGCAATAAAAAATGTTTTATCGCCTAATTCGGAAATGGTAATTAGTAATAAACCTGCGGTAAAAGCTGTTAGCACTCTCTCAAACTCCTAAAGGATTTTTTACCTGTGTGGAGTATCAATGAGAGCCATTCAACCTCACTGAACTCCACATAGTTAAATGTGTAGTCAGTGAAGGTCTCGCTTTCAAATACTTTATTTATTCGCTATCTAAACCAGGCTCATCACCAGTATGTTGACTTAGATATACTGAGCAGAAAATTTTGATTTACTGTCAGCAGCTACTCCCCTTCTATTAGTCATGTATAATACTCTTTTTAACAATAAAAGTCAAGCCATAAACCCTAATTTGAGATTATGACCTATTTAGAAACCGCAGCCCAATTTTACAGCCAAGTTGCCCAAACACCAGAAATAGGTCTTTGCTGTGTCCAAAGTACACCTTTACAACTACCAGGACTGAAAATTCCCCTGGCTATGCAGGAAATGAACTATGGTTGTGGAACTACAGTTCATCACAATGAACTCAGTAATGAACCCACAGTTTTATATGTTGGTGTCGGTGGTGGGTTGGAAGCTTTGCAATTTGCTTATTTTTCTCGTCGTCCTAGTGCGATTATTGTTGTCGAACCTGTGGAAGCTATGCGAGAAGCTGCAACCCGTAATTTACAACTTGCTGTAAAGGAAAACTCTTGGTTTGATCCTAGCTTTGTCGAAATTCGTCCGGGGGATGCTTTTAATTTACCTGTTGCGGATGCTTCTGTAGATGTAGTCGCGCAAAATTGCCTGTTTAATATTTTTGAACCCGCAGATTTAACTCGCGCTTTAAAGGAAGCATATCGGGTATTAAAACCAGGTGGGCGCTTGCAGATGAGTGACCCAATCGCTACAAGTCCAATTCCTGCTCATTTACAAAAAAATGAACATTTACGCGCTTCGTGTTTATCCGGCGCACTCACATATCAAGAGTATACTAATCTAATTATTAATGCTGGTTTTGGACAAATTGAAATTCGCGCCCGTCGTCCTTATCGGTTATTAGATAAACAAACTTATAAACTAGAAGAAAATCTACTTTTAGAAAGTCTGGATTCTGTGGTTTTTAAAGTAGATATTCCCGCAGATGGTGCTTGTATTTTTACTGGTAAAACAGCGATTTATGCAGGTAAGGAAAACTTTTTTGATGATAACGCTGGACATATTCTCCAACGCGGTATTCCGGCGGCGGTTTGTGATAAAACAGCGGGAAATTTAGCAAATTCAAATCCTGAAGAAATCATTATTACTAATTCTACATGGTATTATGATGGTGGGGGATGTTGTTAATTTTATGTATGTTTATATTGTTATAGCTTGTGTGACGATGCAAGAGTCATAAGTAATTAGACAAAAATATTTACAGTCATTGCGAGGGAAGGGAAGCAATCACAACCCTGGCGATTGCTTCATTTCACTTAGTTCCCTATGGCTAACGCCACGCTGCGCTAACGCAATGACATTGTGTAATTAATTTTGTCTCACTACTTACGCGACGCTATCAGCAAGTTCTAATTAAAACTATGATTCTTGAATTTCTCTTTGTAAAGCCTGAATTTGCTGAAGAGATAATTCTGTAATTTCGGCAATTTGTTCTAAACTCATGCCAATTCGTAACAATTTTAAAGCAAACAGTTTTGTTGTTTCAGCTTTACCTTCTTCTAAAGCTTCTTGATAAACTCTGGTTTGTTTCAACTCACTTAAACCTAACATAGCTTCAATCTCCTTTCTGCTTCTTTTGGGTAATTTATAGACGATAATTGTCTCAATCAGATTAATTAAATCCCGTTTGATTTTGGTATCAGTTAGTTGTTGGTTTGCTTGTGCAATTAAGCGTCTTGCCAATGCTGGTGCAGCTTTCTCTGTTTCTATTACCAGTTTAACAACTCCTACCCCTAAAGAACTCTCTCCCAACTCATCTAAATAAATGCGTGTAACTCGTTCAAGCAGTAAGATTTCGCCAAATTGTAGATTCTGTTCTCTTTCTATATTACGACTAGGATAGATGATTACAGCTTGCCAAGGATGAGGAGTTTTGTATTGTCGCAGGTAGAGAAAAAGCTCTGCAAAGAGACGATAATATAAATCATCATCGGGTTGAAATTGAACCTCGACAATGTAAAATGGTTTTTTAGGATCTTTGGTGGTTGGTAAAAATAAACCGTCTAAACGAAAAGCCAGTTGTTTAACTTCACGAGAGGTAAATTCATAAACATCTGCTTCTGTGGGAGAATTATTAATTAATTCAAAAAAGATGCGAGGAAATGCTTGAAATAAGCTATAGAAAATTGTATCGGTTTTCACGGTAATTGAATAATTCTTATATCTAATCTAGCTAAGGTTTCGCGCAAAGAGGCAAAGGAGTAAAGACGCAAAGCCAGAAAACTCTCGTTCCCAGTCTCTGACTGGGAATGTCATCTTAGAGGTTCTACCTCCAGGTATAATAGAGGCAGAGCCTCTTAACTACATTCCCACGCAGAGCATGGGAACGAGATGTCTAAATAAATGCGTGCAACTCGCTCAAACAACAAGATTTCCCCAAATTGTAAATTCTCTTGCTTTTCCTCGTTTTTCCTCGTTCCCAGTCTCTGACTGGGAATGTCATCTTAGAGGTTCTACCTCCAGGTACAATAGAGGCAGAGCCTCTTAACTACATTCCCACGCAGCATTATCAATAGTCTGTCACTTCCCCCTGTCTCTTAGGTTAAATGACCTTTAAAACATCCTTTTATAGAAATTCGTGCTGGAGATGCTTCTATGATTACACCTTTTTTTCAACAGCTAAATTCACCTTTAACAAAGAAGGAAATTAACGTTTTACAAATTAATTTGGGAAAACGTTGTAATTTAGCTTGTAACCATTGCCATGTAGAAGCTAGTCCCAAAAGAACTGAGGAACTGACACCGGAAATTTGTCAACAGTTAATTACTTTAATTGAGAAGTTTCCCGAAATTAAAATTGTTGATTTAACTGGTGGCGCACCAGAAATGAATTATGGTTTTAAGCCATTGGTAGAAGCTGCTATAAAGGCAGGTAAACAGGTAATTGTGAGATCAAATTTGACAATTTATTTTGTGGAGGGATTTGAGGATTTACCAGATTTCTTTGCTCAACATCAAGTTAGAATTGTGGCTTCTCTTCCTTGTTATTTAGCAGATAATGTGGACAAAATGCGGGGAGATGGTGTTTTTGAGCAATCTATTCAAGCTTTGCAATGGTTGAATAAATTAGGTTATGGTCAAAACCCAAATTTAGTTTTAGATTTGGTGTACAATCCTCCATTACCAAATAGTGAAAATTTTTCTTTAACTCCCGAACAAGAAAATTTAGAAAAGGCTTATAAAACCTTTCTGTCGAAAAAGTTTGATATTCGATTTAATCATCTTTTCACAATTACTAATATACCTGTAGGGAGAACAAAGTTTCATTTAGAACGAAAACAACTTTATTCTAGTTATTTACATTTTTTAGAATCTCACTTTAACCCAAAAACAATTGATGGTTTAATGTGCCGTGAACAACTTTCTATTGATTATTTAGGGAATATTTATGATTGTGACTTTAACCAAATGATGAATTTACCTGCAAAAACTAGCAATGGTGAAAAGTTGACGGTGAGCAAATTATTAGAAATTGGTAGTTTAGATATAATTAATGAAATCCAAACTGCTGAATATTGCTATGGTTGTGCCGCGGGGTGTGGTTCTAGTTGTGGTGGTGCTATAGTATAAAGTGACAAATATTAAGAATATATATATC
>NZ_JADEWA010000374.1:0-5453 GCF_015207865.1 Dolichospermum sp. LEGE 00246 | reverse complement strand
CTCTTAAACAAAGCAAAAAATTTATGGAAATTGCTGATAAAACTTTATAAGTTTTAAAAATCATAATTGTTGAGATTTTAACCACTCACTGACAACTTTTTCCACCGGTTGAGATTGGTTATCTACTTGATAATTCATCTTTTGGATTGCAGTTGTCGAAATTTTACCTCCTAATTGATTAATGGTATTTGTTAACTCTGGATATTTTTGGAGAATTTCTTGATTAAAAATAGGTATAGCTTGATATGGTGGAAAGTATTTTTTATCATCTTCCAAAATCACTAAGTTTAATACTGGAATTAAACCATCTGTAGAATTTGCAGCAATAAAATCTACTTGTTTTTCTTTTAATGCTTGATACATTAATCCTAATTCCATTTGTTTGATATTGGCAAATTTCAAGTTGTAGGTTTTAGATAATCCTGGATAACCATCTGCTCTTTCTAAAAATTCATAGCCAAATCCTGCTTTCATTTGTGGAGTATATTTACTAATTTCCGAAAGGCTTTTAATTTGCCATTTTTTAGCATCTTCTCCGCGGATAATCATGGCAAAGGTATTCTCAAATCCTAAAGGCTTCATCACTGCTAATTTCAATTTTTGATCATAGTATGCTTTGACTTTTTGATAAACAGTCTCAGGATTACTAATTGGGTTTTCTTTCAAAATAGTCGTAAATGAAGTTCCTGTATATTCCACATACCCGGCAATTTTTCCGGCTTTTACTGCTTCATGAGCAATAAATGTTCCTCCTAAATTAAAACGACGATCTACTTTTAATCTCGTATGATTTTCTATGTGTTGTGCTAATAATTCCCCTAAAATAACTTGTTCTGTGAAATTCTTTGAGCCGATGATAATTGTTGCGGGTTTTTGTTGATAGTTAAAGGCAATTAATCCAGCTATGATTAAAGAAACAATTCCTAAAACAATGGCAATTTTACGATTAAATTTACCCTTTTTTTCTATTTGGTTA
Organism: Dolichospermum sp. LEGE 00246; assembly: GCF_015207865.1. Classification (NCBI taxonomy): domain Bacteria; kingdom Bacillati; phylum Cyanobacteriota; class Cyanophyceae; order Nostocales; family Aphanizomenonaceae; genus Dolichospermum; species Dolichospermum sp. LEGE 00246. The sequence goes on along the minus strand of NZ_JADEWA010000374.1, from coordinate 4,477 downwards.
GTGAGTCTTTTTTCTAATAATCCTAATCCGAAATCTGCACTCAAAGCAATCAAAGCTGCGGGGACTGCTCCGGCTAAAATTAATTCATTATTAACTGTGGAAATACCGCGAAAAATAAATACTCCTAAACCACCACCACCAATAGCAGCAGCAATTGTGGCAATTCCTACGGATATAACTGTGGCTACTCTTACCCCTGCTAAAATGACTGGTAAAGCCAGGGGAATTTCTACTTGGAATAGTAATTGTTGATCTGTCATTCCCATGCCTATACCCGCTTCTTTAATGGCGGGACTGATGCTATTAATGCCAATATAAGTATTGCGAATTATGGGAAGTAAGGCATAAAGAGTTAAGGCAACTATGGCGGGGATTTTGCCAATTCCTCCCAGAAAAGGTACGGAAATTAAAAAGCCGAAGATGGCTAAACTAGGGATGGTTTGAATGGCATTTGCTAAACCAAGAATGGGGGAAGCTAATTTTGATTGACGAGTGATCAGAATGCCGACAGGAAGACCAATAGAAATGGCGATCGCTAGGGATATAATGACTAATATTAAATGTTCTCCACTGTGGAAAATTATTTCTGTACCGTATTGAAAGAAAAACATAGTTTTTGGATTTTTAGCTAATTTTAATTAAGTTGCTCCCAATTATTACCAACATTTAAACAAGCTAGAAATGCTTTTGCTTCTGGATGTTGAGATTGGAGAAATTCCCTTCTAGTTCCTAATACAACTAAATTCCCTTCATCCATTAAACCAATTCTTGTAGCTAAAAAGAAGGCCTCTTGAATATCATGGGTGACGAATATCACGGTTTTTCCTAATTGTTGTTGTAAATATTGAAATTGTTGTTGTAATTCTAAACGGGTAATTGGGTCAAGTGCGCCAAAAGGTTCATCCATTAATAGAATAGGTGGATCTGCGGCTAAAGCTCTAGCAACTCCCACTCGCTGACGTTGACCTCCTGATAATTGATGGGGATAACGTTGAGCAAATTTTTCTGGTTCTAATCCCACTAAGTTTAACATTTCATAGACTCTATTTTGAATTTTCTGTGATGACCATTTTTCTAAAGATGGTACAAGTCCGACATTTTCCGCGATGGTAAAATGGGGAAATAAACCTGTTTCTTGGATGACGTAACCTATCCGTCTTCTCAGTTTAATGACATCCCAGTTAGTTGTGGGACGATTTTGGACTAAAACTTGTCCTTGGGTGGGGACAAGTAAATGATTAATTAATTTTAAAGTCGTAGTTTTGCCACTCCCACTGCGTCCTAATAAAATTAAGGCTTCCCCTTGATGAATGCTCAAATTCAAGTTAGATAACAAAGGACGGTGATTAATGGCAAAACTGGTATTTTGAAACTCAACGGCAATTTCTGATGTTGTTGACATAATGGTTTCGTTAAACAAAATTAAGGTGGTCAGATCCCCGTCAGATCCCCGACTTCTCTAAGAAGTCGGGGATCTTATTTATGCTTATTTATTCAATATCAGTATAAAAAAACAAGGGTGGCAAGTATTTTTTATTCACCGCTTTCTACTTTTATGAGATTTTATGCCTGAGTAAGTATTCTCTACCCCTAGCACCTCTCAATGTTGAGGAAGGAATAAACTATTGGAAAACAGCCAGTTTTCAGGCTTGACTTCTAATTAATAAGGTATACATTTATAGAAATTCATTGTCTTGGATTTAATTACTTTTCTCTTTTAACAGTATTGATTTGAGCAAATTTACACCTGTATAGGTAACTTTGGCTAATGACACCGGATACATTGATGACTCCAGAAACAATTGTCCTCGACAGCAGAACTTTTACTCCCGCAGACCAGAAAGAGATTTCCGAATGGCCTTGTGTTGTCAGTCAAAGACCACAGCCAACCATTACAGTTAAAGATGATGATTTATTCCTGGTGACAGATACGATGGGGAATATTTCCGATTGTTACCTTTATGGTAGCACTCCTAGTATGGGGATGTTTTGCCGTGATACAAGGTTTTTGAGTCGTTTGGAGTTACAGATTGAGGGGCGATCGCCTATATTATTGAGTAGCAACGCTGATAAGGGATTTGCTCTCTCGGTTTTATGCACCAATCCTGATTTAGAAAATCTTTTTAAGGCTGATACTGTGGGTATTCGTCGGGAACTGGTTCTGAATGGGGCATTATTTGAAGAAATAGAAGTTGCTAATTACAACACTACCAGCATTGTTTTTGAATTGAGTCTGAGTTTTGAAGCTGATTTTGTGGATTTATTTGAAGTTAGAGGTCATCACCGCCAAAAACGGGGAAGACTTTTGCACTTAAACAACCCAACATCTGATCATGTTGCACCTGTGTCTTCTCAATCATACAAAGAAGAATCCCTTACCCTAGCATATCAGGGCTTAGATGGTTCGATCATGGAGTCTCTAATTCAATTTCAGCATTTGCAACCAAGTCGGTTTCACGGTTATACGGCAGTTTGGCGGATAGAATTGGCGGCTCATGAAACTAAGAAGTTAGGTTATCGGCTGAAGATGTTCACTGATAACAAACCTAGTTCTACTATCAGTTCTGCCTCTACTTTGGCACAGGCAAAAGCTGCTGAATTAATGGAGGAGCAAAATTGGTTGCAGCAAATTACCCGGATTAGCTCCGATAAAAGTCTTTTCAATCGCGTCATATCGCGGGCTGAACAAGATATATATTTGTTGCTTCAGTCCTTTGGCAAACATAAAACTGTTTCTGCTGGAGTCCCTTGGTTTTCTACTCTATTTGGTCGAGATTCTATCATTACTGCGTCCCAAACCTTGATGTTGAATCCCAAAATTGCCAAAGAAACCTTGCTACTATTGGCAGAATATCAAGGTCAAACGGATAATATTTGGCGGGAAGAAGAACCGGGTAAGATTTTACATGAACTGCGGTTGGGAGAAATGGCGAGATGTCAAGAAATTCCCCATACACCCTACTACGGGACTGTGGATGCTACGCCGCTGTGGTTAATGTTGTATGCTGAATATTACAGTTGGACTCATGATCAAGAAACCTTAGAAGCACTGTGGCCAAATGCTTTAGCGGCTATGGGTTGGATTGATCGTCAAATCCAGGAAACTGGTTATCTCAGCTATGCTCGCAAATCCAAAGGTGGTTTAATTAACCAAGGTTGGAAAGATTCGGGTGATTGTATTGTCAACCGCAAAGGGGAATTAGCCATTGGTCCGATTTCTCTGTGTGAGGTGCAAGCTTATGTCTATGCGGCGAAAAACCGCCTTGCAGAAATTGCCAAAATCCAACAACGCCCAGATTTAGAAGAACTTTGGCAAAAAGAAGCTAGACAACTCAGGGCTAAATTTAACCAGGATTTTTGGTTAGAAGATGAAGATTTTTGTGCTTTGGCTTTAGATGGAGAAGGTAAACCAGTAGATAGTATTAGTTCTAATCCTGGTCATTGTTTAAATTTGGGGATATTTACCTCTGCAAAAGCCTATAGTGTGGCGGAAAGATTGGGTGCGGCGGATATGTTTAATGGTTGGGGAATTAGAACTTTAAGTAGTTTGTCCCCTGCTTATAATCCAATGGGTTATCATACTGGTTCAGTTTGGCCTCATGATAATTCTATGATTGCAATGGGATTGCGATCGCTCGGTTTAATTGATCAATCGCTGGAACTATTTCAAGGGTTATTCAACATGACCTCCCAGCAACCCTATCAACGCCCCCCAGAACTATTTTGCGGTTATGAAATGAACGGTGATAATTCTCCCGTCCATTATCCCGTTGCTTGTACTCCCCAAGCCTGGGCTACAGGTAGCATTTTTCAACTATTGCAAATGATGGTGAATTTAGTCCCAGACGCGCAGAATAATTGTTTGCGAATCATTGACCCCGCCTTACCAGAATCAATTAACAATTTATCTTTTCATAACTTGCGTATTGGTGGCACAATTTTAGATTTAGAATTTGAACGAGTTGGTAGCACTACCGCTTGTCGAGTTGCGAAAAAACGCGGTAACTTGCGCGTCGTCATTGAAGCTTAAATTAGAGGATGTTTATCTGATTCCCAGTCTCCGACTGGGAATGAATTCCAGAAGGCTCTGCCTTCAATGATATTAGAGGCAGAGCCTCATTAACTGCATTCCTAGTCAGAGACTAGGAACGAGGTGTGGTAGGGATTCATCTGATTCCCAGTCTCTGACTGGGAATGAATTCCAGAAGGCTCTGCCTTCAATGATATCAACTGCATTCCTAGTCAGAGACTAGGAACTAGGTGTGGTAGGGATTTTAGCTTAAGTTGACACCATTAGGGGGTGGGGTTCTTGCACCCCATTAATAACTTTTCTCACTGCAACCAATTCTCTAAGAGGGTGTTTGAGAAGTTTTTAATGTATAAACAAACCCCTCTCCAAACCTCTCCCCGAAGCGGGGAGAGGCTTTGAAAACCCCCTTCCCTCGTAGGGAAGGGGGCAGGGGGGTTAGGTTTTTGG
>NZ_JADEWA010000373.1:0-5472 GCF_015207865.1 Dolichospermum sp. LEGE 00246 | reverse complement strand
CTTCCCCTACTTCCCTACTTCCCCTACTTCCCCTACTTCCCCTACTTCCCCTACTTCCCCTACTTCCCCTGTTCCCTTCTAAAATTGATTGACAGAAAATCAGAAAAAAAGATATAATCAGGATTTGTTAAAACTTAGATCATAAAGCAGCTTCACGCGCTGTAACTCATGCCAACAATACAGCAGCTAATACGTAGTGAACGCGAACTAGCGCGTCAGAAAACCAAGTCCCCTGCTCTGAAGCAATGCCCGCAACGTCGAGGCGTTTGCACCAGAGTATACACGACTACACCTAAAAAGCCTAACTCAGCACTCCGTAAGGTAGCCAGGGTAAGACTTACCTCTGGATTTGAAGTAACAGCTTACATCCCAGGTATCGGTCATAACTTACAAGAACACTCCGTAGTTATGATTCGTGGTGGTCGGGTCAAAGACTTGCCCGGAGTTAGATACCACATTATTCGTGGCACATTAGATACAGCCGGAGTTAAAGACCGAAAACAAGGTCGTTCCAAATATGGAACTAAGCTCCCAAAAGCAGGTAAAAAATAGGTAAGTGGCGGTTAATCGCGTCAAATACGGTTAATCGTCCTACCTGCCAACTGCATGAAAACCAGCAGTAACGAATTTTTTTTAAGAAAATCAAACTGGATCTGGCATAAAAACAAGTTGTATGAGTTTGGAGAGGATAATCTTGTAAACGATAACAGCACTTTAATCTAAATTTTAACTAAATTTTAAAGTTGATTAAGTTGTCGTCTTCTGTGCCTGGTAGCAGATAATAAGTGAATTAATTCAGCCTTCTCTCAACTGATAGCGATAGCATGGCGCAAGCCAGAAAGGAAAATGCAGGAAAAATCAGCGGCTAATTAAACCGCTTTTAGTTTCCTGTGTTCTGATAGCATATAATTTCGTGGTCAAATTCCGTATTCAAGGATGAAGTATGTCTCGTCGTGGTGTTAGTCAAAGGCGCGCAGTCCCGCCTGACTCAGTGTATAATAGTCGCCTGATCAGCATGATGATGCGACGGATAATGCGTCATGGCAAAAAATCAATTGCCGCAAGAATAGTTTATGACGCTTTGAAAACTATTGAAGAACGCACTGGTGGAAGTCCATTAGAAACTTTTGAAAAAGCAGTGCGTAACGCTACACCATTAGTAGAAGTAAAAGCTCGCCGAGTAGGTGGAGCAACTTACCAAGTACCAATGGAAGTACGTACAGATCGTGGTACTACCCTAGCGTTGCGGTGGTTGGTACAGTATTCTCGCCAACGTCCAGGAAGAACTATGGCTGGGAGACTAGCTAATGAGTTAATGGATGCTGCAAATGAAACTGGTAGTGCTATTCGTAAGCGCGAAGAAACACATCGGATGGCGGAAGCAAACAAAGCGTTTGCACATTATCGTTACTAACTAGAAAAACGATATATCGTCTTCTCGTGTGCGGTATATCGTAGAATTTATAGCTAATGCCCAAAAAGGCAACTGCCTAGCTAGGCTAACAAAAAAAGACGGTTTTCCGTAAAAGTATAGAATCTTAACAAAGAGTAATATACGAGATATCATGAGGCGAAAACGTTAGGAGGTAATTGTGGCACGCACGAACCCGCTAGAGAAAGTACGCAATATCGGCATTGCGGCGCATATAGATGCGGGCAAAACAACGACAACAGAGAGAATATTATTTTACTCTGGGATCATTCATAAAATCGGCGAAGTTCACGAAGGAACTGCTGTTACAGACTGGATGGAACAAGAACGGGAGCGGGGAATTACCATCACTGCTGCTGCCATTAGTACCAGTTGGAATGATCATCAAATTAACATTATTGATACTCCCGGTCACGTGGACTTCACAATTGAAGTTGAACGTTCCATGCGAGTATTAGATGGTGTAATCGCTGTATTTTGTTCCGTAGGTGGTGTCCAACCACAATCAGAAACAGTATGGCGACAAGCAGACCGCTATAAAGTCCCTCGCATTGCCTTTATTAATAAGATGGATCGCACCGGTGCGAACTTCTATAAAGTGCATGACCAAATGGTTGATCGCTTGCGAGCTAATGCCATTGCTATTCAACTGCCTATCGGTAGTGAAACTGAATTTAAAGGGATTATAGACTTGGTGAAAATGTGTGCATATATGTACACAAACGATCAAGGAACTGATATCCAAACCATAGAAATTCCCGCCGAACTAGCCGAAAAAGCAGCTCAATACCGCACCAAGTTGGTAGAAGCAGTATCAGAAACTGATGACACGCTGATGAATAAGTACTTCGAGGGCGAAGAACTGACAGAAGCAGAAATCTGTGCTGCCCTCCGCAAAGGAACAATTGCTGGGACAATCGTACCAGTGCTTTGCGGTTCAGCCTTTAAGAACAAAGGCGTGCAATTGATGTTGGATGCGGTGATAGATTACCTACCATCACCGCTGGAAGTTCCACCAATTCAAGGCACACTGCTCAACGGTGATCCCGTTGAACGTCATGCTGATGATAACGAACCATTATCAGCTTTGGCATTTAAGATTATGGCTGATCCTTATGGTCGCCTCACCTTCGTTCGTGTTTATTCTGGTGTGCTGAAGAAAGGTAGTTACGTTCTGAACGTCAGCAAGAATAAAAAAGAACGAATTTCTCGGTTAGTGCTAATGAAAGCAGATGACCGACAAGACGTGGATGAACTACGGGCAGGTGATTTAGGTGCTGCATTGGGATTGAAAGACACCTTGACAGGTGATACCCTTTGTGATGAAAATTCACCAGTAATTCTGGAATCCCTATTTATTCCTGAGCCTGTGATCTCGGTGGCGGTTGAACCCAAAACCAAGAACGACATGGACAAGCTTTCCAAAGCTCTACAATCCTTGAGTGAAGAAGATCCCACCTTCCGTGTGCGTGTTGATCCAGAAACCAACCAAACCGTAATTGCGGGCATGGGAGAATTGCACCTGGAAATTCTTGTAGATCGGATGTTACGAGAATTTAAAGTAGAAGCAAACGTTGGTGCGCCCCAAGTGGCTTACCGCGAAACCATCCGCAAAGCCGTTGAAAAGGTTGACGGTAAATTTATCCGCCAGAGTGGTGGTAAGGGTCAGTACGGTCACGTAGTGATCAATTTAGAACCAGGTGAGCCAGGGACAGGTTTTGTATTTGTTTCTAAAATTGTCGGTGGGATTGTACCTAAAGAGTACATAGGACCGGCTGAACAGGGAATGAAAGAATGTTGTGAATCTGGTATTTTAGCTGGATATCCACTCATTGATCTCAAAGCCACATTAATACATGGTTCTTACCATGATGTAGACTCTTCAGAAATGGCTTTCAAAATTGCTGGTTCTATGGCAATCAAGGAAGCGGCTACAAAAGCCTCTCCTGTGATCTTAGAGCCGATCATGAAAGTTGAAGTTGAAGTACCTGAAGACTACATCGGTAACGTGATTGGTGATTTAATCTCCCGCCGGGGACAGATTGAAAGCCAAAGCACTGAACAGGGACTGGCAAAAGTGGTATCGAAAGTTCCATTGGCAACCATGTTTGGTTATGCCACTGATATCCGGTCGAAAACCCAAGGTCGAGGTATCTTTACGATGGAGTTTAGTACCTATGAAGAGGTGCCTCGCAGCGTGGCTGAAGGCATCATTTCAAAAAGTAAAGGGAACGCTTAACTAAAAAAGGAAACGATTATTCATGGCACGCCCAAAGTTTGAAAGAAATAAACCTCACGTTAATATCGGTACTGTTGGTCACGTTGACCACGGCAAAACTACTTTAACAGCAGCCATTACAATGACATTGGCGGCTATGGGTAACGCTGTGGCTAAAGGCTATGACCAAATTGATAATGCACCTGAAGAAAAGGCACGGGGTATTACAATCAATACTGCCCACGTTGAGTATGAAACCGAAAGCCGCCACTATGCTCACGTAGATTGTCCTGGACACGCTGACTATGTAAAAAACATGATCACTGGCGCGGCGCAAATGGATGGAGGTATCCTCGTAGTTGCAGCCACAGATGGTCCTATGCCCCAAACCCGTGAACACATCCTCTTGGCAAAACAAGTGGGTGTTCCTAGTCTGGTAGTCTTCTTGAACAAGGAAGATATGATGGATGACGAGGAATTGCTGGAATTGGTAGAAATGGAATTACGGGAACTGCTCACTGACTATGATTTTGATGGTGACAATATTCCCATTATTAAAGGTTCAGGTCTACAAGCTCTCCAAGCAATGACCGCTAATCCTAAAACTCAGCGCGGTGAAAACCCTTGGGTAGACAAAATCTATGAGTTGATGGATGCTGTAGATGCTTACATTCCCACACCTGAGCGGGCTATAGATAAGCCCTTCTTGATGGCGGTAGAAGATGTCTTCACCATCACCGGTCGTGGGACTGTGGCTACTGGACGGATCGAACGCGGTAAAGTTAAGGTTGGCGATACTGTTGAGCTAATTGGCATCAGAGATACCAAGACTACGGCGGTCACTGGGATCGAAATGTTTAAGAAGAGTCTTGATGAAGGTATGGCTGGCGACAACGCCGGTGTACTACTGCGTGGTCTCAAGAAAGAAGACATTGAGCGCGGTATGGTCATTGCCAAACCCGGTACAATTAAACCTCACACTCAGTTTGAAGGCGAAGTTTACGTTTTAACTGAGAAAGAAGGTGGTCGGAAAACACCATTTTTTGCTGGTTATCGTCCTCAGTTCTATGTGCGGACAACTGATGTAACTGGTACAATCAAAGCCTTTACATCTGATGAAGGTGCAGATGTGGAAATGGTAATGCCTGGCGATCGCATCAAAGTAACAGTAGAATTGATCAACCCAATCGCTATTGAAGAAGGTATGCGTTTCGCTATTCGTGAAGGTGGACGGACTATCGGTGCTGGCGTTGTCGCTAAAATCTTGAAATAACACTCGCGTTTTTGCTCTCATTTAAAAGGAGTAGAGATGAATCCTAGAATCTCTGCTCCTTTCTATTCCCATAAACAATTTTAAATTTTGGATTGGGGATGAAATTTAGCATCTAAAAATCTAAAATCTAAAGTCTAAAATTTACCGAACCTGGAAAACTAAACATGGCAACTCTACAGCAGCAGAAGATTAGAATTCGCTTAAAGGCATTTGATCGACGTTTATTAGATACATCTTGCGAGAAGATTGTAGACACAGCTAACCGTACCAACGCCACAGCTATTGGACCGATTCCTTTACCCACAAAACGCAAGATATATTGCGTACTGCGATCGCCTCACGTAGATAAAGATTCCCGCGAACACTTTGAAACCCGCACCCATCGCCGGATTATTGACATTTACCAGCCTTCTTCTAAAACTATTGATGCACTCATGAAGCTAGATTTACCTTCTGGTGTAGATATTGAAGTCAAATTGTAAGTTTGTCATTAGTCAATAAATAAGATCCCCGACTTTTTAGAAAAGTCGGGGATCTCTTGTTTTCTTA
>NZ_JADEWA010000372.1:0-5496 GCF_015207865.1 Dolichospermum sp. LEGE 00246 | reverse complement strand
TTTATATTTTAGGTAAAAATAATTATTTCTTTATTTGGGGTTTCTAATTCAGATGATTTATTAATCTGTATTTTGGGTTACAGATATGTAAAATTGTGATGAGAATTTACAAAGTTTTATATAGCTTCTCAATAAAAATGTACAAAAAATAAACAAAATCTATTGCTTTGTCACAACGGGTTATAAAGCATATTTTATCTGATTACTGTTTTGTTTCGGATATTGCGTTTAGAGGATATAGAATATATGATATGGATATCAAATATATATTCATTATGAAGAATATTACTGAGCAAAACCCTCCTTTAGAGTCAGTTATGGCTCAAGAACCGGAAAAATCATCTATCAAGCATCTTGAAAATATGCTCCAGCTTGAAGGCTCTCGACCAAAATTAGTAGGAGTAGACGGTCAAGAAATTCCCATTCCCGAATCGGTTTGTCAGATTTTACATCAAGCTGTTCATGCACTGGCATTAGGTAAAGTAATATCTGTAGTTATTCAGGATAGAGAACTAACCACACAAAAAGCCGCAGACATTCTCAAAGTTTCCCGTCCTTACCTGATTAAGTTATTAGACCAGGGTGAAATTCCTTGTATTAGGGTAGGAACACATCGCCGTGTCCGTTTTGATGATTTGATGAAATATAAAGAACAACGTGATATAAACCGGATAAAATGCCTACAGGAACTTATTGAAGTAACTGAAGAAGCGGGACTATATGATTATGAGGAATAAGTAAAACACTTAAATTGCGATGCCTAATGTTATCTTAGATGCCTGTGTTTTGTTTTCAATGTATTTACGAGATACTTTGCTTTCTACTGCTGATGCTAGTTTGTATGTACCCTACTGGTCACAAAAAATTCTAGATGAAGCAATTGGAAACCTGATAAATAAAGGATATGTATCTGCTGAAGGAGCTAGAAAATTAGAGGAAGTTATAAAAATGGCTTTTCCAGAGGCTATGGTTGAAGTACCGAAAGAACTGGAGTCTGTGATGACAAATCATCCTAAAGATCGTCATGTTCTCGCTGCTGCTGTAGTTACTAAAGCAGAAATTGTCGTTACCAAAAATCTTAAAGATTTTCAGGAACAAGATTTAAAGCCTTGGAATATAAAATCACAGTCACCAGATGATTTTCTCAGTGATATATTTGAAGAATACCCTCAGATAATGGTTCAAGTTTTACTCACACAATCTCAAAAATATAAAAGAACTCCTTTAACTTTCATTCAATTACTAGATAAACTGAGTAACCAAATACCAGGATTTGTTAAAAAAATCCATACTTTTATGACCTAAAGTTAACCACAAAATGTTAAATCTAGTAATGTTGAATAGTGGAAAACCAACGTGAAAGCACAAGTATTTAGAGGCGTAAATCAGTTATCCTACGAAGAAGTTCCAGTTCCAACACTAGAAGCAGATGAGGTGTTGGTACAGGTGCAGGTTGTAGGTTTGTGCCAGTCAGATATTAAAAAGATTCGTTATCCTTTGTATGAACCGCCACGCATATTTGGACATGAAACCGCTGGAACTATTGCGGCTGTTGGTTCACAGGTGAAAGGGTGGCAAGTAGGACAACGGGTAGCGGTGATGCACCATATACCATGTATGCGTTGCGCTTACTGCTTGAATGATAATTTTTCCATGTGCGATGTTTATAAAAATATCTCGACTACCGCAGGTTTTAACCCTAGTGGAGGCGGTTTTGCAGAGTATGTGAAAGTTCCAGGACACATTGTGGAGAATGGTGGCTTAATTCCCATTCCTGATGATATCAGTTTTGAAGAGGCGAGTTTTGTTGAACCCACTAATTGCTGTTTAAAAGCAGTGAAAAAAGCCCAAATTGCACCGGGACAAACTGTGTTAGTTACTGGTGCAGGTCCAATCGGGTTAATGTTTATGATGTTGGTGAAGTATTTTGGGGCAAAAGCGATCGCTACTGACCTCTTACCATCTAGAATTGAAAAGGCTCTGGAAGTAGGTGCAGAAGCGGCTTTTGATGCCCGTGACCCTGATTTACCTACCAAAATCCAAGCTTTAACTGGAGGAATGGGTGTTGATGTCACCTTGTTAGCTGTTCCCAGTGATAAAGCATTCTTTCAAGCTTTAGACTGTACTCGTAAAGGTGGAAAAATTCTCTTCTTTGCAGAATTCCCTGACGAGTTAACCATCCCCATTAACCCCAATACTCTCTACCGTCGGGAAATAGACTTAATGGGCAGTTATAGCTCATCCTATCGCCTGCAAAGCCTGTCTGCGGACATTGTATTCAATCGCCGCATTGATGTCAAAGCTTTAATTAGCGATCGCTATCCCCTCCAAAATTTACCACAAGCCGTAGACCAAGCGATCGCCCCCACGGCAGAAACTTATAAAATTTTAATCTATCCGTAAATCAATTTAGGATTTGGGGATTAATCCTTAAATCCTGGAAATCCTGATTCAGGCAACTCCAAGATTTACCACAAGCCGTAGACCAAGCGATGTCTACGACGGGCTGCGCCTACGACCCCACGGCAGAAACTTATAGAATTTTAATCTATCCGTAAGAAAAGCAGGGAAGAGGGGGAAAGAACTTATGAATTTTTATATCATTTCTTTATTTTGTAGTTTACGCTACAGATTTTATGTTCTCATCGAAATAAAAAGCAGCATAGAGGAAATAGAATCATCTATATTTTGGATTCTGTAGTTTACGCTACAGATTTTTGTGTTATGATTCGATTGCGGGAAATAGTAAATTATTTCTTAGTAAATCAATGTAGAGGAGGTAGTGTCATGTCTATTCAAGAAAAAGCTCGTCAATTGATGGTGCGTCAACATCAGCAAGCTAAAAACCGTCAACAATCCATGTTAATGCGAGCTGCACAAGAGCTTGGTTTACATGAAGGAATGTCTCACTATTGGAATCCCATTCAAGGTAAAATGGACCCAGCTACCCAGACACTTTATGGACGTAGCCAAGCGACTATGAGTTAAGTGAAAAAGAAAGCCACCCCAGAGGGTGGCTAAAGAATTGCTAGATTTAGCTTTAGTGCCTGTTGCAATTAGCAATCGTAATATAGGAAGAATTCATAAGGATGTGGACGCAATTGCATTTGCTTAACTTCGTTAGCAACCTTGTAATCAATCCAGTTCTGAATGAAATCTTCAGAGAAAACGCCAGTTTCAGTTAAGAAAGCGTGATCATTTTCCAAAGCTTCCAAAGCCAATTCTAAAGAACCTGGAGTAGAAGGAATCTTAGACAACTCTTCTGGGGAAAGTTCATAGATGTTTTTATCTAAGGGTTCACCAGGATGAATTTTGTTTTTGATACCATCAATACCAGCGCAAAGCATTGCCGCAAAAGCCAAGTAAGGATTAGAAGTAGCGTCTGGACAACGGAATTCTAACCGCTTGGCTTTGGGGTTGTCTCCAGAAAGAGGAATCCGCACAGAAGCAGAACGATTACCTTGGGAGTAAGCCAAGTTTACAGGTGCTTCATAACCAGGTACAAGGCGTTTGTAGGAGTTTGTAGTGGGGTTGGTGATTGCCAACAATGCTGGAGCGTGTTTGAGAATACCACCAATGTAGTAAAGTCCCATTTCACTCATACCAGCGTACTTGTCACCCGCAAATAGAGGTTGACCATTTTTCCAAATGGATTGGTGACAGTGCATACCAGAACCATTATCACCAAAAATGGGTTTGGGCATAAAGGTGACGGTTTTGCCATATTTTCTAGCAACGTTCTTGATGACATACTTGTAAGTCATCAACCAATCAGCAGCTTCAATTAACTTACCAAATTTGAACCCAAGTTCGCACTGACCACCTGTTGCAACTTCATGGTGTTGTTTTTCAATGGGTACGCCACAGTCTTTCATCGTTAGCAGCATTTCTGTCCGCATATCTTGAAAGCTGTCAGTGGGAGGTACGGGGAAGTAACCTTCCTTAACGCGGGTTTTGTAACCCAGGTTAGGTCCTTCTTCTCTACCAGTATTCCAACGACCTTCTACAGAATCTACGTAATAGTAACCTGAGTTGGTGGTTTGGTCGTAGCGGACATCATCAAAAATGAAGAATTCAGCTTCAGGCCCAAAGAAAGCTGTATCACCAAGTCCGGTAGAAGCTAGGTAGTCTATTGCTTTTTGGGCAATAACGCGGGGACAACGGTTATACCACTGACCTGTTCGCGGCTCTTTAATACTACAAATGATACTTAGAGTTGGTTCTTTCATGAATGGATCGATCCAAGCAGTGTTGGGATCGAGTACCATTGTCATGTCAGATTCTTCGATACCTTTCCAACCACGAATACTAGAGCCGTCGAAGGGAACACCATCAGAGAATGAACTCTCATCAATCTGGTCTTGGTACATAGTCAAATGTTGCCAAGTTCCCAGTGTATCAATGAATTTCAGATCAATCATCTGAATTTTTTCGTCTTGAATCTTCTTTAAGATTTCTTTTGGGGTTGTCATTTTTACTTTACTCCTGATGTATCCAATTATCCAATATAAACCCAAAGTCTGCTCAATCTCAAGCCTTTACCCTAATCCAAGTTGTCACACACCACCTGAAATATCCTAAATAGTTAACTTGACCTGATTTTGTCCTGTTTGTTACAGATTGTCTGGATTACAGGTTATGTTAACCTTTCTTTTTTAATTTGTACAAAACTAGAAAATTCATGATCATGGGTCAACTTTGGCATAAAATTCTTAGATAGCAGATGGATAGTTTTTGTGCCAGTGTCTATTTTATGTGAATTGGTACTGGATCTTGTTGGTGCGTAATTGCAGCCAAATTAATATCAAATCATAGATAACTAAATGATTGGGAGAAAAAGAATGCGTGATGCCGTTACAACTTTAATTAAGAATTATGACTTAACCGGACGTTATTTTGACCGGAATGCCATTGATAGTCTCAAATCATACTTTGATAGTGGAACAGCTAGAGTCCAAGCCGCAGCCGCAATTAATTCCAATGCAGCCGCAATTGTCAAACAAGCCGGTGCAAAGTTATTTGAAGAACTACCAGAATTAATTCGTCCTGGTGGTAATGCTTACACAACTCGTCGCTTTGCGGCTTGTTTACGGGATATGGACTATTATCTGCGCTATGCTACCTATGCACTAGTGGCTGGTAATATGAATGTTCTGGATGAGCGTGTATTACAAGGACTCAGGGAAACTTACAATTCTTTGGGTGTACCCATTGGTTCAACTGTTCAAGGTATCCAAATTATGAAGGGTATTGTTAAGGAACAGGTGGCGGCTGCTGGTGTTGCTAACACTGCTTTTGTTGACGAACCTTTTGACTATATCACTCGTGAGTTGAGCGAGGTGGATGTTTAGAATTTTACAAATAGACATCTGAGAACAGAGTGGAGACGTTCCCCGGAACGTCTTTACTAGTAGTCTGTCAACCCGAAAATGACGGGTGAAGGCAAGCAGGGGGAGAAGAGAGGCAGGGGGCAGGGGGCAGGGGCTGTCTCTTATA
>NZ_JADEWA010000371.1:0-5509 GCF_015207865.1 Dolichospermum sp. LEGE 00246 | reverse complement strand
CAATAATTTAACTGATGACTAATAACAAATATTTATGCTTATATAATTTTAAGGCAGATAATGGTAAAGGGACTACTTATGGTTAAATCGTTGGATAAACCGCCACTTGATTTATCGAAATCGGGTGTAAAAACACCAGTTCAAGAAACATTATTAACACCCAGGTTTTATACCACTGACTTTGATACGGTGGCAAAAATGGATATTTCTGGGTATGAAACGGAATTAAGGGCTGTAATTGACGAACTCAAGGCTGATTATAACCGTCATCACTTTGTGCGAGATGATGAATTTAAGCAAGGTTGGGATCACATTGTTGGTGAAAAACGACTTGCTTTTATTGACTTTTTAGAACGTTCTTGTACTTCGGAATTCTCTGGGTTTTTACTATTTAAAGAATTATCTCGTCGTCTCAAGGATAGTAACCCTTTGCTATCAGAAGCATTTGCTTATTTAGCGCGAGATGAAGCCCGTCATGCTGGCTTTTTGAATAAGTCAATGGCAGATTTTAACCTTTCCCTTGACTTGAGTTATCTCACTAAAAATCGTACCTATACATTTTTCCCAATCGAGTGGGTTATTTACACAGTTTACCTATCGGAAAAAATCGGTTATTGGCGTTACATTTTGGTATTTCGCCATATGGAAAAAAATCCAGAGTACCAGTTTTATCCTCTATTTAGAAAGTTTGAAAGTTGGTGTCAAGATGAGAATAGACACGGTGATTTTTTCAAGGCTTTGTTACGTTCTCAACCCCAGTTATGGAATAATTGGAAATCTCGGCTATGGGTGCGATTCTTCCTATTAACTGTATTCGCTACCCACACTATGACAGTATTTGAAAGAGGGAATTTCTATGAAATCTTAGGTATGCACCCTCGTAAATATAATACTCAAGTAATTGAGGAAACCAACAAAACCGCAGCTAAGGCATTTCCAATTATTTTAAATACCAATCACCCATACTTTTTCTGGTATTTGGAACAATGTGCATTGTATAATCAGAAAATAATTGATCTCAATCAAATTAATGATTGGGGAATTGTGAAATTTATCCAAAAAATTCCCTTGACTTTAATGATTTTTTGGTATATGTTCAAGATTTTTCTGATTAAACCCATCAACACAGAAGCAACTCGTGAACAAGTTTGTTAATTAATCAATCAATCAGATCCCCGACTTCTTCGAGAAGTCGGGGATCTAATCCTTATTTTTCACTTTTTAATTGCAATGGCGTATATTTTCCCCCCAATGCTTCAACAATAGCGCGGGTATTTGCTGCCATCATCTTTATATAAGTATCGCCATTACTACCCTTTGCCCCAATAGAATCAGAATAAAGTGAAGTTGGTGCTAATTTTACTCCGGCTTCTTCGGCTACTGTTTTAATTAAAGCTGGATTAATTGTTGTTTCAGCAAATATGGCAGGAACACCGATTTTTTTAATTGACTCTACTAACTTTTTCACGGTTTGGGCGCTGGGTTGTTCTTCCGTACTAATGCCAATTAAAGTTCCAGCGATCGCTATTTTATAAGCATTTCCATAATATTGAAAAGCATCATGGGTAGTGATGAGTTTCCGTTTATCTGCGGGAATTGTTTGAATTTCTTGAAGAATCCAAATATGTAATTGCTGTAATTCATCAGTTAGCTTTTGGGCATTTTGAGTAAATTTATTTTTGTCCTCTGGTGACAATTCAATTAAACTATCTCGAATGGCTTTCACCATAGATATAACATTTTCTGCACTGCCCCAAACGTGAGGATCTGGAACAATTTGTCCTTTACCTTTATCTAACTTTAAAGATATAACAACTTCCCCCACAGGGATTTTTTTTACTTTCCCTCCAGTTGCATTCATTAACTTAATCAGTCCCGGTTCTAAATTGTAACCGTTATACAAAATCAAGTTAGCTTTTTCCAAAACCCGACTATCTGCGGGTACAGGTTCGTAAACGTGAGGGTCTGCACCTGGTTTAAGAATACCCGTAATCTGTACTTCTTCCCCACCAATTTCTTCAGCCAAGTCAGCAATAATGGTACTTGTTGCTACAACCTGCGGCTGAGTATTTGTCTGGGGTTGGGAGTTGGGAGTACAACTCATTAAAGCCAAAGATAAGAACATTCCTAGCCAAAGGGGATTAAGTAAAGAGAACCTAACCCCCAACCCCTTCCCTGCGAGGGAAGGGGAGTAAGAATAAAAGCCTCTCTCCTCACAGGGTAGAGGTTTGGAGAGAGATTTCAGTAATAAGTCATACATTGGATTAATTATTAGTTTCATTTATCTCACTGATTACTTCTAGTTATAGATATTCTCATATTTCTCTCATTTTTATGGTAAGCTCAAAAAATAAGTATTTTAAATAGAGTTATGCAAAACTTCTCTTTTTACCAAAAATTTAGCCTATCTCCTGTAAATCAAGTAGATATACCTGCACAAATTATCAAATCTATTGACATGAATTCATCAACAGCAATTAACATCACTCATGTAGGTGTACATTACCGCTCACAAGAAGCACTTCGGGATGTTAACTGCATAATTAAACCAGGAAAGCTAACGGGAATTTTTGGACCCAATGGCGCGGGTAAAAGTACATTAATGAAAGCTATTTTGGGATTAGTTCCCATGAGTAGTGGTCAAGTTTTATATAAAAGCAAGCCTTTAATGCAGCAACTAGAAAAAGTTGCTTATGTACCACAACGTAGCCAAATTGACTGGAATTACCCCGCTACTGTGTGGGATGTAGTGATGATGGGGCGTGTCAAAAAAACAGGATGGTTACGGAGCTTCTCCACAGTTAGCCGTCAAATCGCTAAACAAGCATTAGAACGAGTGGGAATAGAAGAATTAAAAAATCGTCCCATTGGTGAACTTTCTGGAGGACAACAACAACGGGTATTTCTAGCCAGGGCGTTAACTCAAGAAGCGGAAATTTTCTGTTTTGATGAACCCTTTGTCGGGATAGATCAAAAAACCCAAGCTATCATTTTTGAAGTCTTTGAAGAATTAGCAAAAAACAATAAAATCGTCTTAGTAGTTAATCATGATTTAGGCGAATCAATCACCCATTTTGATGATTTAATCTTACTAAACTGCGAAGTAATTGCCACAGGTTCACGCCAACAAGTCTTGACAGAAGAAAACTTATATCGTGCTTATAGTGGTAAAGTTATGTACTTTGCGGCTTAATTTATTATGTGTTTGAATCAGCCAGAATCAGCCAGGGAATAAATTCCCTGTCTTATAGCTAAAGTCGGTTTTAACCGACTATTTTAGGATAATTAATTTGTTTCCCAATCAGCAATATGTTTCAAGCACTAATAGAACCGTTGCAATATGGCTTCATGCAGCGTTCCTTAATCATCGCCATATTAGTAGGCTTATTGTGTGCCATTGTTGGTAGTTATTTAATGGTACAACGCCTTGCATTGCTGGGTGATGCTATTAGTCATTCAGTATTACCAGGACTAGCGATCGCCTTCATGATTGGTGCTAATATCTTTGTCGGGGCGTTTATTGCCGGTGTTTTGAGTACAATGGCTATAGCCGTAATTAAAACCCGATCTCCCATTAAAGAAGATGCCGCTATGGGCATAGTTTTTTCTGCCTTTTTTGCCCTTGGAATTACTTTAATTACAGTCATTCAAAAGGATAATAAAATTGATTTGAATCACTTTCTTTTTGGTAATATTTTGGGCGTAACTAGAGACGAAGTCCGAGACACTGCTATTATTGCAGCTATTGTTTTAATAATAGTTTTCTTATTATACAAAGAACTGTTATTTTACACTTTTGATCCTTTGGGCGCACAAGCTGCCGGTTTACCAGTTAATCGCTTAAATTTTGGTTTAATGTTGTTAATTGCTTTAACAATTGTTGCCAGTATGAAAGCTGTGGGAGTAATTTTAGTATTATCACTTTTAATTACTCCAGGGGCAACTGCTTATTTATTGGTGAACCGTTTACATGAGGTAATGATTTTGGGGGCGGTAATTGGGGTAATTTCTAGTATTAGTGGAATGTATCTCAGCTACTTTTATAATTTACCCTCTGGTCCAGCGATTGTATTAGTGGTTTCGGGTTTATTTACGTTGGCTTTGTTGTTTAGTCCTCGACATGGGATTTTGATTCCTATTAACAGTCTCCGGTCTAAAGACGCGGAGATTCTATAGGGAGTTTCAGTCTATATCCCTCAGTTATCCCAGTTTCAGGCATTGATGGAAAATTTACCCAGAAAAAAAGCGGGCTAACCGCTTATTAGAAGGTTAACCCGTTTCACTTTGGGAACGCGCTACAGAAATTGTTACTGCAATACCAACTTAAACTGAGGAAATCGGCGACTATAGGGACTAGAACGCACGTCAGCTAAGGCTGTTACTTGATGTTGGTGTAACAGTTCGATAAATGTTTCAATTGTATGATTGGAATGACCAATAGTGAATGTTTTCATAATTTGTTATTATGGGGAATAACACTGAATTACAATTATTTACAGGCATTTTAACGGTTATAATGTCAAAATGAACTATACTTTTTACACTGAACTAGGCAACTTGCAACGGTTTTGTAGGAAGCATTCGGGGTTCTGGTAATACTTGATTTTCTTGAGTAAGCATCTCAACAAAAGCCTCAATTACTTCCTGACCATTTCTAGCAGCTTCTTCGTAAGTTTTACCATGTGTATGAAACTGTTGCCAGGGAAATTCAGGTAAGTGAACTAAAAAAAGTTGATCCTCTTGAGACCATTGAATTACCATGCTGTAGTGATATGAAGACGTGCATTCATAATTATTTATTGATTATCTCTCCAATTCTCCAAAGAAAAACCAATTACAGTTTGGATTCTGATAAAATCAGTATCAGCCGAAACTAACGTTAATTGATTACGAATTGCTATTGCTGTTATCCAAAGATCATTTTCATCAAAACCTAATTGAGTGATTTTAGTCGTTTGCCGTTTAGTTTTTTGCTTTGGTCCAAATTTGTTAATTAATCCTGCTTTTATTTGTCCATAAATTTTAGCAGTTACATCATCTACATAATAAATTCTAATATCTGCGATAAATTGCTCAATACGAGTTAAATTTTCTTCCTTATAACTAGAATTTTCTGCCATATAAGTTAGCTCACCTACTGTTATGATAGTAGTAGCTATATCGGTTTCTCCAACTTCCTGTATATAATCCAGAACCGGCTGATTTTTTAGAAAAATTAAACTACAATGATTAGTGTCTAAAAGATACATCACTCAAAAGGATTAATACGATTATTAATTTTCACTTTACCTCTAGTTTCAGAGACTAACTTCAGACATTCTTCCAAGTCATCCCCTACCCATGTACCAGCATGACGTAAAATTGAGCGTCCTGAAGCTGGCTTATAGTTAGTTTTTTCTGATAAACTTGTTTCTTGTTTATATTTAATAAATTCCACAAATTCATCAATAAATTTCAAATTTTCTGGTGTAATAGTTAATAAATTTTGTTCGATTTTTTGTCTGTCTCT
>NZ_JADEWA010000039.1:0-21264 GCF_015207865.1 Dolichospermum sp. LEGE 00246 | reverse complement strand
ATACTAAATAATCTATTTTCATCGTCTTCTAAACAAGAAGATATTTCAATACCCAAATAACCTGAAATTGCGTTGATAAAACCATATTTATTAGATTTGTAAGTAGTAGATTCAAAATTTATTGTCCGTCGTGGACAAGTTTCTATTTGATTACTCATGATTACATCTATAAATTCCTCGATACAGTATTTACCTAACTGTTTTTTGCTTTTCTGGAGAAACAAAAGAATAGCTCCACCTTCTATTTCATACTGCTCTTTTAGTGATTGAGCAATTTTTCTTGATTCAGAAAAGTCTATTTTTTGAAAGCTCTTTTCTAAATTCAAATGGCGTGTATCTGGATTAGAACTATTTTTATCTAATTCTGATAGTTTACTATATAGTTCTTGAATTTCTTTCAAAAGTCTTTCTGCTTTTCTAGAAAGTTTTAATTCAACATCTCCAGTCATGGCTTCATCTAAATCAGCCTCTACTTTGGCAAGTTCTTCTCCCTTGGCTGCTATACGTCTTTTATAAAACTCACTGCTTGAATTTGAAGATGGTTCTTCTTGAGAGGTTTCTGGAGAATTATTGATTTTTGTTGATTTCTCTTGAACAGCTTGATTTAAAAAACTCCAAGTTTCAACTAACACGGTTGTAGGCATCATAAATGCCGCTTTCACACCCTCTCGCTTTTTCTCTGCGGCTACAGCCATACCCACAACTCCCTGTAATGATTCATCCCAAATAGGTGAACCACTAAAACCAGGTTCAATCTGATATCCAGGAACTTTAATGGCTTCTATCTGTATCCAACGAGTAGCTTGGACATCACGCAGTTCACCATCAGCCCAGACACCAGTATCATGTCCTTGGGGAAAGCCAAAGATACGGAATTTATGTTGCCAATAATCTGATGTGGTGACAAGGTGTACAGGACTCACACCTGTTGGTAAAGTCTCTTCTATCTGCAATCCCGCAATATCTTCCTTACTCTGTCCTGGGTTCACAGGTTGCCAAAATACAACCTTGGCTTTTACTTTTTGTCCAGGTGCAATTAGAGGAAAATCAACCTCTATGATTTCAGTTGGAGGGTCTTGTGTATTGGTGGCAATACCCAAAGCTGCTGTAACCACATGAGCGCAGGTAAGAAAATGGTACTGAGTCACTAAAAAACCAGCACCAACAACTTTACCGTGTTTATTATAAATGCGAGCGATCGCACTTTTAAAGATTTGTTCGTTATTTTCAGTTGACATAAAACCTAGAAATCCTAGTCCTTCCTCCACTTCACCGTAATCTCAAAATTAACTTCCCCACCCACAGAAGTTATAATAGCTCCAGCATCAGCACTGAGTTTGATGCCAAACTTAACTTCCATTTCATTCGGTCCCAAGTCTTTAAATTTGTTAGTAATGCTGGCAACTACGGGCTTAATATTATCTATAGCTTCTGAAAATGTTTTCTGTGCTTTTGCAATTTCTCGCCCAGATGGTAAAGCGACTCTCTCAGTAGCAAGAGATGTATCTTCTGATTCCTCAATTTCGACTAGGAATTTACCGCCATTTTCTAGCTCAAATTCAACTAATTGTTTTTCTGCCATATCCATATATATATCATGTTAAATAGACTATGCAATGTCAAATATACAACACTGTCTGCATATTTAAAAAGTAAAAAACTGCACTAGCAATATTTTATAAATTAGTGTATTATAAATTACATACCAACTTTTTAGGGATAGCTCCAGGATAATTACACTTTGCTTACTGGAGTCTCATACTCACTTACTAACCCAACCAAGGGTGATTTTTGCTGCTTGCTAGATTGCTCTTCATGTTTACATTTCTTTACAAAATTAGCAAAAAAATCCATTCACCACTTTCTCTAGATAAGCTGATTTAAAGTACAAACAGACCCAAACTGCAACATTAATTGCAATTTTGAGTATGTTTTTTCATTCATTTAGGAGAAAAATAATTACTCTTATATGGGCAATTCTACATTCGACACATCCAATTCAAATTCCCAATATTATCAGTTTGTTACTAAGCAGGTAGCGTCTCAATTAACTGGTTTGTCGGGTGACACATTGAAGAGATATAGACTTCAGAAAAAATTGCAGAAGGATATCCATTGGATTACCCTTAATTCAAGAGTTGTCAGATATAATATTACTCTTGTTTTAGATTGGGTACAAAACCACATTAGTGATCCTCAAGCCCACTTGAGAGCAATTGATAATTATTTAGTTAGTTTACCTTCTAGTCAGCCAAAAAGAAAGCGAAATCGTGATTAGAAGAGGTAATTTAGACTAGACACAATTTTGTTTATCCGAATAATACAGATAATAAATTCGGATAAGTCAAAAGCAAATTGTTCACCATATCATATCAAACAGGAAGTAAAACAATACTTGCTAGTCAAGTAATGTTTTGTTACCTATGTTCATTGCACAAAAAAAAGCCATTAGTTAGCAACTATTGTTGCACCACTTATGGCTCTGATTATCATAAAAATTCACCATGATTATATCAAATAACGACGATTTTGACAACAACGTTGTCTCTAATTCACCTATCTCATCATCCAATGAAGAGTGTAATACCCTATCACCACAACATTTAGAAGAATGGGTGAAGGGAAGTGGCGTTTCGGAAAAAATTACTCGTCTCAATGTTAAAACCTTGAAAAATAGGGAAGAAATAGCAAAGTATTTAGATTGGCCAAAATACCCTCATTCACCTGGTTGGTGGTGTAGCGGAATCAATCCTAGAAATGGATCACCAATGGGAAAGATGCACGGACAATTTAAGCCAAATAAGCCTTTCAAATTTACAAACTCAAATAAACCAGCTAAGTATCTTTCCTCTAAAGCTCAATATGATGCTATCTGTTTGAATACAGGAAATCCACGCTATTGGTTAGAAATTATTCAAAATATTTCTATACCAATTTTCATAACTGAAGGATGTAAAAAAGCAGGAGCAGGACTAACATATCAATACCCCACATTGGCATTATTAGGGGTAGAAATGGGTTTGGATGAAGGCAAGTTAGTCAGTAATTTAGCAATATTTGCTCAACGAGGAAGAGTTATATACATCTGTTTTGATTCAGATATTGTTCGCAAAAGTTCTGTTAAAAAAGCCCTACTTAGGTTGGGTAAAGTCTTACGTGAGCAAGGATGTAATGTTTATATAGTCATTTGGGAAGAATCTAGGGGTAAGGGAATGGATGATTTTTTAGTTGCTAATGGTAAGGCAGAATTTGAAGTTGCAATTGCAGCAGCACAAGACATTCATGAATTTGAAAACCAAGCCCTCAATGATCAAACTAATAAAATTCAGAAAAATAAATTGCTAGAACAATCATCAATAGCAGAAATTATTGCTCCTAAATGCACGACGTTAAAGTTTGATTCACAAATTAGTCAATGGATGAAATATGAAGATGGCTATTGGAGTATAGCCAGTAAGGAAAAAATACTCCAAGTGATTATCAAAGAAATAAAAGCACTGTATCCCGATTTAGGATTTAATTCCAGCTATCCAGAAGGAGTAATAAATTTGTTAAAAATTGAGTTATTGTGTCATAAATGGAATGAACCACCTAAACATTTACTTCCCTTCAAAAATGGTGTGTTAGATTTAAAAACTCACCAAATTATTCCTCACTCACCAGATTATTGCTTTTTGAACATTATTGATAGAGAACATGATATCAATGCTAAAGATTGGAGTGTTATTCAGGAATGGATGAATTTTGTATTTGAAGATAATGATCACCAAAAATACTTACTTTTGTGCTGGTATGCAGCAGTATTAAGGGGTATGTGGCCACTTCACAGGTTTGCCTTAATTATTGGTTTAGGAGGAACTGGTAAATCTACAGCGATGAAATTAGCTACAGAATTAGTCGGTAAAAGGTTTTGTTATAGTTTAACTCTCTCTTCTTTGAACAATAATCAATTTCAAACAGGAAAGATTTATGATAAAAGATTAGTTTGTATCAATGATGCTGATCCTTATCGAAGCAACATAGAAAAATTCAAAAATATCACTGGAGGAGATGAACTTAGTATTGAGGAAAAATACAAAACTTCTTTCACAGCGATATACAAAGGAATGGTAATGATAACTGCCAATCAACTTGTTTTTACTGCGGATGATTCAGGATTAGAGAGACGGATGATTCTTTTTAAATTCAATCGGGTAGTGCCAAAAACCGATACTGATTTTTTAGCAAAACTTTGTACACAGATATCTGGCTTCACTAATTATCTACTGACTATTTCTGAAGAAGAAATTACTCATACCCTAATTAACAAGGTTGATGAAAGTGGAGTCAGAGAGCAAAATGAAGTGGAATTTTTACTACAAATAAATTCTGTTGCTGATTGGTTGAATAGTAATTATGTCTATGATCCAAATAATCAGATTTATATTGGTGCAGACAAAAACAAAATTGAACAACTCTATGGTGATTATTGGCGGTATTGCCAGATGACATCATCTAAATGCTATAGTCACAAGGATTTCAGCCCAGAAATTATCCGTCTAGGACGGGGGAAACTGGAAAAGGTTAAAACTAGCAGTGGTTTTGTAATTCGGGGACTCAAACAGGATAATTCCGGGGGATTCATCGAATCCATCATCTATCAATCTCATTCCAAATAAACTTTTCCTTCTCACTCTGCACACCCTTCACTTCCTGCATTTTAGTGTTCAAAAACCTGATTGCGTAAGGGATTGAAGGATGCAGAGTATTTTGTAGGGTATGCAGGGTGATGCAGGGAGGAAAAACCCATACTGCATTATCCCATAAATTAGTTAGAGCAAGGCTTTCAGCTATAATTGATTACTGCTATGCAGGGTGTGCAGGGTGAAAATGAAAAAGTTTTAGTTTTCAAATTTACCTCTAAGTTTCTAAAGTAGTCTTGATCAAGTTTAGAGAACTGACTACAGCATCTACACATAAATTCCAGGCAACTCTTGGTGTTGGTGGGATTTTTGATTCTCCCATTAACTGAAAAACAGGTTCTAATTCAGTGTTACCAATGTGTGCCGATCCTATACGAAGTTCATTTAAGCCAACAAGAGGAGCAGTTATTTTTCGGGCTTGATTTTCATCTAAACCTTTAACTATCAAAATTCTTTCCAAGAGCTTAATCTGCCTTAATTGCTTGTCTACTTTTCCTCCTAAAGTAGTTAAAGCACTGCGGAGAGAATCAATTTGCATGGTTTCAATAACCCATTCATAAAGAATTTTGGCTAGTTTCAAAACCTCATCATATTCATTGGTAATGGGACCTATGCTCAACCTACATAGGTCTTGCTTGCTTGGTTTTATAGGGTTGAACATATCAACAGAAAATTGGTTGTGGAAAACAATACTAACTTGAGAGCATACATCCTCAACTAACTCGGTGACTCCTGGTGAATGAGGTGGATTCTGTTGCATTCTGGTTTCAAACATCTCTTCACAAATTTCACCACTGGGTAATGAAGAAAATGATGCCCAATAGGCTTGTTCAGAAAAATCTAGATCCGCTATATCTGGAGCAAAAGCATTAACGAGTCCTTGTGAATTTATTCCTACATCAATTCTGCCTCTATTGCCAGGTAAGGAGGCTTCTCCCCAATTTCGCATATGAAAGAAAACACTGTATCCAGAACCCTGTAAATATTTTTGTAAAACATCTGGGCGGAAGTATAAATACCCATAATTTCCAATGCCAATAACCCTGGACATTTTTTTGCAGAATTTAAAGTAAATCTCATACCTAAAGAACCTCTTAATTGGTTAGAGATATCTTGCAATCAAGCAATTTCAATTTTGTTAGTTCACTATAATCCATTGCTATATGTATCAGAAAACCTGCATCAAGATTCTGTTAAGTATAGTGAATTGGAACAATTTCAAGATGATAATAGTGTTTTAAGTCAGAAATACAAATGGCAAATAGTTACCTTTGAAAATGAAATGAAACAATTAGGAAACCACTTTAACCAAGATGTACTGAATAAAGCAAATGAGGCTGACGTAATTGTTTGTTGCTATGGAGAGTTTATGGAATCTCCATACCGTGAAAAACACATCTTTCAAGGCACAAGTCGAGGTAAAGTTTTTATTGCACCATTAAAAGATTATTTTCAGTGCCAAGCTTCCAGCAGCTACTAAATATTTATAGGACTTACGCAAGTGTCACACCAAAAATCTGTTGTAGGGTGCGTCAGACTGCATAAATCCTGCAAATAAACAGATTGTTGATATTTGACGCACCCTACCAATGTGCCAGTTGCGTAAGTCCTGATTTAGTGGAACATATAGCAATCCTATTTGAGTTTTGAACTTATCTGTGGAGGAAAGTAACAGGAAATAGAAAGTCTCCATAAATCATTTAGGATTGCTATAGTAATTTCACAGGTATTATTAATCTAATAAAGCTCTTTCAACTTCATTCTCAGTCACTTCTATTAAATCGTTTTCATTGACTCGCTCAGTTCTATGACTTAGTTCAACTATTCCACCTACACCAACTAATAGTTTAAGAGTTAAATGCCTTCACGATACCTATCTAATAGTTTTTCTTCTTGATCACGAGTGCGATAATAGGGTTTCAATCTCTCATCTTTACCTGTGGCAGAAATAACTATTTCACTGGCTTCTGGAGGTAGATGTTTATCTAATTCTGCTTTATACAATAAACAACATTCCTGGTCATAGGTAACAACCATGCCTTTAAAGCCATTGGGGACAACTTTTGTTTGATAATGTTGGGCAATATCAGCACATATTTTAGTAATTCGATCTGGAACTTTCACCAGCACTGCCATTTTAGAAACGGCTTTGGCTAGGGTTTCTCGATCTAAATCTGATAACCCTCCTGTTAATTCTGCATAGTCTTGATCGATGGCATCTTTATCAATATGTAGTTTTACTAATCGGGGTTCAAAATGCAGAGGCAGTGTAGCCCCGTCGCGGATAGATTCTTCAAAACCGTAACGGCTCATATAACCACGTTCATCTTCTTCTGCACCAAACGCATAGAAGGTGTTTCTATCTCTTTGGTTGATAGGTGTGCCTGTAAGGCCAAACAGGAAAGCCTCTGGTAATGCTGCCCTCATTTTTATTCCCAAATCCCCTTCTTGGGTGCGGTGGGCTTCGTCTACTAGGACAATAATATTTTCACGGGAATTGAGAACTCCTTCTGCTTCCCCAAATCTAAAAATAGTAGTAATAATAATTTTGCGGGTGTCCTGTTTGAGGAGTTTTTCTAATTCTGCACAGGTTTCTGCTTTGACTAAATTGGGAATATCGGAAGCGTGAAAGGTGGAGCTAATTTGAGCATCTAAATCAAGGCGATCTACTACTATGATAACTGTAGGGTTTCGTAGTTGCGATCGCAGTCGCATTTTTTGAGCCGCAAATACCATTAACAGTGATTTACCTGAGCCTTGGAAATGCCAAATTAAGCCTTTTTTGGGGCTACCTGCCAGCACACGGTTAACAATGAGGTTGACGGCTTCATATTGTTGATAGCGACAAATAATTTTGATGCGGCGTTTTTTCTGATCAGTAGCAAATAAGGTGAAGTGATTCAGGATATCAATAATAATGGCAGGACTAAGTAGGGAAGCGATCGCATCTTTGAGGGATGCAAGGCTGGTAGGGGATGTGTCTTCATCTAGTCGCCAAGGTTCCCACATTTTTACGGGCATTCTGATAGAACCATAGCGTAGTTCTTTGCCTTCTGTGGCGACGCTGAAGACGTTACAGGCAAACAATTCGGGGACGTTTTTTTCATAATCGTCATGTACCTGTAATGCTCCATCTACCCAGCTTACAGCTTTTCGCACGGGGGTTTTAGCTTCTATCAGGATAAGGGGAAAACCATTAACTAACAGCACTAAATCGGCTCGGCGTTCTTCTGTCCCAGCGCGGTAGGTGTATTGGGTGGTGAGGATATATTGATTATTTTCTATGTTGTCAAAGTCTATGAGGCGGACTGTTGTGTGTTCGTGGTTATGGCCAAAGGGCATAGTGCGATCGCCCCGTAACCAGATGGTAAACTCTTCGTTAGCCCGGATGAGTCCATCACTGCGGACTGATAGCACTATTGCCCGTAAGCGGTAGAGGACTTCTTCTGCTAGGTTAGGGTTGGCGGTGATTTCTGGGTTGAGGCGAATTAAGGCATCACGGACAAAGGTTTCAACGAAGACTTCTTGAGGTTGACGGGGGATATTTTGTGAGGGGAGGTAGTTCCAACCAACACCGTTAATTTTTCTGTTTTTGCGAGATAAGCCAGATTGAGGTGGTGCGGTTTGGGTAATTTTACCGCAAAGGATATCACGGATAAAGGCTTCGATGGTGTTAGCTTCATTGAACATTGAATTACTACCTCTTGTTTTTTGTGATTAATTCTCGTAAATAGTTGAAAATAGCTCGTGTTTTATCTATCCTCTTGGACACAGAAGATAAAGTATGTTCTAATTGCTCTAATTTTTCAACAGCTACTTCTTGTATGGAAAGTGAAGGTAGTGGTATTTGAAGCTCTCGCTGTCGTTGGATTCCAATATATGCTCTTGTAGACTGTCGGCTATATGATGCAAGCTGCCTTTGAAAAAAAGAAGACCGAAAAACAAGATATAGGTACTTTGGTAAAAGTCGTTCTTTTTTTTGAATACGATAGTAGGTAACTTGCGGTGTTAGCATTACAAACTCAGTTTTTATTCCATTTAATATTGCAGTTTCTCCTACAGTTCCTTTATGCGTAAGTAAAACATCTTCTGCTTTTGCAAAACCAATTCTTAGTGATAACGCAAGCTCTTTCGATATATATTTACAATCATTAAAGTTAATCTTTCCATCCACAATATCAGAAGCCATCAAAAAAGGAATGCCAATTTCCACAAAATCTTTACCTTTAGGATGCTTTTCACCATGATTACCGTCTTGTGGAGGAGCAATAATTTCTTCATCAATTAATTGTTGTATTTTGATAATTTTTGCTAAATGCTCATTAATTTGGAAGTCAATATATGACCGCAATAGAATTTTTGTATAATTATGTAATTGGCACAATTTTTCCAAAGTTTCTAATGCAGGTATTAATACATCTACTAAATGTTTCTGTTCCTCTGGAGGTGGCAAAGTAAACTCAAATTTAGCCAAACTTGTCCAATTTGTTCTTGGTGAAAGTGAACCGGCAGAAGTCCCTACAGCATATTCAAAAAACCGATCTGTTTGACAAATAAATGGTAAAAGTTCAGGAAGTAAAACTTCTGGATTAGCACTTTCAAATACATAAATATCACCAGAGCAAACCCCCTCAAAATCAGCCACAGCAACTTTTCGCTGATAGGCTCGACGCTTACCAAATAAAACCTGTCCAGGCTTAAATTTGCTAGTAAAAGTAATTCCCTCAGCTACCAGTCCCCAGCGCCGAATCCGTAAATCATCAGGATCAATATGCTCAAGTCCCACATATCGCTCAATACTTTCTATTTCTGATTTAGTAGCACGGTCTTTACTGAGGTGTACCACATCCCCAAACTTTACTAACTTCCACCCTGGTTTTAACGTATCAGCTTGTATCATCTTGAACTTATTCTACCCCTTGAAAACAAAAACTCCCCTTCAAACCATTCATCGAAGAATAATCTATTAGATGATCATATTGCAACCGACCCACTACGATAGCCGGATGAATACTGATACGTTCTGCAAAATCAACAACATCAGTTTCAAATCGAATTTGTGCTAATTCTTCCTCATATTCAGGTGGGATCAAAAATTCCCGTGACCATTTATCAGCTTCCTGTTCTAGTTCAGATTTCAAACTTTTCCGACTATTCCATTCATCTAAAAAAATATTTTCCTTGTTATGTAATAGGATGTGTGCTGCTTCATGGAAGAAATTGAACCAAAAGCGATCATTGCTTTTACCGTAAAGTGAAAGTTGAATTAGTGCCTTATGGGGATTTAACCACCGCGCTACACCACTAACGTGCGCTCCTTTAATTGATGGTACTAAAACCAACACAACCCCAGATTCTCGGCATAATTGTTGCATCCGTGGTTCAAATTCTGTTGGTGGTAACACCGTCAAAGTGCGAATTTCCTGCACCGCTTTTTCAAACTTTGATTTACTGTATTTAGGACAATCTAGTTTTTCTGCTTCTATTTCCCCCAACCGCAACCATGCAGAAATAGCACCAACATCACTTTGTTCTTCACGGGTGCGACGAAAAGAAACTTCTAGACTTCCGTAGCATTTCTGCCAATCTTCCGGTGAAGCAACACCAAAAAAATGTAATAAATTTTTTACCACTCCTGGTTTATTCTTAGCAATTAAAACGCACTTGGGAATTTTACCTTGGTTCATCAATTCTCTGACTGGTAACTGATCTAACCAAAATGTCCACCCCTGTAAGCGGCTTTCTTCTTCTTTCTTAGCTAAAGCAGCGCGATATTGGGCTTCATATCTGAGCCAAAATGCGGCTGTACTTCCTAAAACTCGTTCTAGCTTTAGGGCTGTTTCTTCATTGAGAGATGCTTTGCCGTTAATTAGTAAACTGATATGTTTGGTAGTGTAGCCTAAACGCTCTGCTAACTGCGCTTGTGTCCAATCACGCTCTTCTAAAAATTCAGCGATCGCATCACCAGGGGAAGATACCCAATCGGGAGTAAAGGGTCGGGTGGTCTTAGTCATGGTAATCTCCAATGAAAACAATACAAACAGCAGTAACTTTTGACCAATCAATACTTCCATCCTCAGTCAAGGGGATGGGGTCGTTATCAGGCTTAAATACAAGTCGTTTACCACCTTCTAGATTTACTGCAAATTCACCTACCCGATCTCCTTTTAAGGGATGGGGATGGCCTATAACTAATTCTGTGACACAACTAGCAACACCAATCATCATCAACTGGGTTCTCAATTTCTTGGTACAGTTTGCACCCAATTTTCTTTGCGCTAGTTTTTCCTGCTCGCATAGTTTTTGCAGTTTGCTGTCAGCGAAGGTGATTTCCATTTGCTAGTGGTCTAATACAAGTTTACCATTTTGGTAAAGAAATTTGTTATATTCCAGAGAAGATATCATATCAATTAATGTAATCCTTTACCGTTTCGGTAAAGAAATTTGTTATATCCATGAAAAGGCTGATATCAAAGAATACTTTACCATATTGGTAAATAGTTTTTTATGTCTCCAAAGAATCCAGCATATCAACTAAAGCATCCATTTCTAGCCAAAAAGCTCTACTGCCTTGTTCCCAATTATCCCAAACTTCAGCTAGTGTCTTTACTTCCTCTGTTTGGCTATTAGCTGTTTTTCGCCGCACATACAACGGAATAGATAAACTGTAATCTTGGGTAGCGATTTCCTCTAATGTCGCAATTTTAGCAAAACCAGGATCATCAATGTAACTTTGATAAGTGCTGAGAATACGTAACTGATGCTCCGGTTTGAGGATACTTTGTGCCTGAACACGGGCTACTTCATGGACTGCATCAATAAATAAAATCCGTCCTTGTCGTTCTGGGGGCTTACTGCTACGGCAAACAATAATACAAGCTTCCATTGGAGAGTTGTAAAACAGATTTGCACCCAAACCTAAAACACATTCCACCAAATCAGACTTAACTAAATTTTCGCGCATTTCGGCTTCTTCCTTGCGGAACAATACCCCATGCGGAAAGAGAATTGCACAGCGTCCCGTTTTTGGATCTAGACTTTTGAGAATGTGCTGAAAAAATGTATAGTCAGCCCTTCCTTGAGGTGGTGTCCCTAAAAAATTACGCTGCCAAGGATCACTTTGAAAGGCTTCCCGCTTCCACTGTTTAATAGAGTAGGGGGGATTAGCCAAAACTACATCAAAAGTTTGTAGTTGATCATCTTCTATAAAAGCAGGATTTTCTAAAGTATCACCGCGCATGATTTGGTAATCATCTACTCCGTGTAAAACCAAATTCATGCGGGCAATAGAAGCAGTCATGTGGTTGCGTTCTTGTCCATAAAGCTTGAGAGTGCGATGTTCTCCACCAGTACGCTTGACTTCAGTTAATGCGGAAATTAACATTCCTCCAGTGCCGCAGGTAGGATCATAAATGCGATCGCCCGATTTCGGTGCAAGCATCTGTACCATTAAATAAACAACGGTACGATTTGTGTAAAATTCCTGGGCTGTATGTCCACTGTCATCAGCAAATTGTTTAATCAGATATTCATAAGCGTTCCCTAGTTCATCTTCAGGAACATTAGCTAGAGAAAGCACCACAGTGGAAAAATGCTCTAGTAAGTTCTTAATAACAGAATCAGGTAAACGTTCTTTATTTGTCCAGGGTGCATCACCAAAAATCCCATCTAACCTTCCAGGATTAGCGGTTTCAATAGCCCGCATGGCAGTTTGTAAATTCTTCCCAACATCCTTGGCAACAATGCGGACATCTTTCCAGTGAGCGCCATCAGGAATTATAAAGCGATCGTTAGCAGTTTCACGGGCATAATTAATATCATCTGTATCAGCCAGGGCTTTAGCAAATTCTTCATCCCAAACATCAGATAGCCGTTTGTAAAATAATAACGGAAAGACATATTGTTTATAGTCACCTGCATCAACTAATCCCCTGAGAATAATGGCTGCACCCCACAGATAACTCTCTACAGCCTGTTGTGTAATTTGTGTACTCACTCCAGCCATCCCCCTTCTAACATTACCTGATGCAAATTTTCCTCAGCTTCCCGGCATTTTACCAAAGCATCTTTAAAGGATGCGATTGCATCTTCCAGAGGAGGAATATCTGCCCCGATAGGTGGTAAAACATAACGTGATATATTCAGCGTCCATCCTTCCTTTTCAATTTCCTCCAAAGAAACCACCCGCGCTCGATCTTCTACATCTGTAAATTCTTGATACCAGCGCAGAATTTCCGCAGCGTATTCTGGTTCTAAAAAGTTTTGAGCGCGTCCTTTCCGAAATACTGCTGAAGCATCAACAATTAACAATTTACCTGCTTTTTCTTGAGCTTTACGTTGACGAAGTATCAGTATACAAGCTGCTAACCCAGTACCATAAAACAAGTTTGGAGCTAGTCCAATTACCGCCTCAATCATGTCCATTTCTAGCAGGGTTTGTCTAATTTTTCCTTCCACCCCACCCCGAAATAAAGCACCTTGAGGTAACACAACTGCCATCCGTCCATGTGGTTTAGCCATAGACTTGATCATGTGTTGCACCCAAGCAAAATCACCACTACTATCCGTAGGCAAACCCGCAAAAGCACGTCCCCAAGGATCTGCTTCCCAAACTTCCCGTCCCCATTTTTCTAAGGAGAAGGGAGGATTAGCAATTACCACATCAAATTCAGCTAAACTATGGGTATCAGGATTAGTAAAGAAAGGGGTACGCAGAGTATCACCACGTTCAATCACAAAATCTTCAACTTCGTGTAAAAATAAATTCATGCGGGCAGTGGAAGCTGTAGTTAAATTCTTTTCTTGCCCGTGTAACTTGCCAAAAAATGTTCTTGCATCTCCGCCTTTATTACGGACATGAGCAACAGCAGCCAGTAACATTCCCTTCAAAGTGATAAAATGAGGATATTTTAAAACCATAATCGCCTATTTTTTTATTAAAAAACAAGAAAAATTATGACTAATTTAGAAGATTTCATACTAGACGAAACTATTATGGGAATAATTGATCAAAATGGTTTATCGCAAGAAGTTTCTTTAAGACAAAGCCTAGAAATTCTCCGTAAACAAGAATTGTCCAAAGATAATCGCCTGTTTTTGTGTCTTATATCAGATAGACCTCCTAATTATCTAGAACTATATCACGAAGATAATTTGACAAAACTTCCAGGATTAACTATCAAACAAATCGCTAGAAATTGTGTTGATACCTTTTTAGAAAAAAAAGGATCTTCTCGTGCTTTGAAGGCTATATTCAACAAATATGGACTCAACAAAATAAGTTATAAGAGAAACAGCAGAGACAGTTTATTACATTGGACACCTACTGGTTTTAATCTTTGGCTAACCAATCATGTTCTATGCGGACATACTGCTTATCTTAAGCGAATTACTATTGGTAAAGGTAAAAGGAAACTAAATAAGCCAGAAGATTGGATGATAATTCGTGATACTCATCCAGAAAATAGGCTCATTACCGATGAAGAATTAGCAGAGATTCAAGAAATTCTCAAATTTAACTCTAAGACTGGACATTTTAACTTTAATCAAGACTTAGATAATCCTATTTGTTATCGGCCTTATGCTTATCAAACAGGATTAGTTTTTTGTGCTGAATGTGGATCAAAGTGTATTACTAAAAGTGCTACCCGTAGAACAGGAGGAAAATACTACTATTTCGCCTGTAGGTATGCAGGTATGGGTTGCTCAAATAAAAAATCTGCCCGTAAACAGAATATTGAAGATGCTCTGATTAATACGTTAGTACAACGTTCCCATGTTCTTGCTAGTGAATCCGACACAATACCTAATTTAAGCCAGGAGAAGTCAGAAAATTTAAAAGCTCTGGAATCTCGTTTGGAAGCTTTGGAGCAAATTCCTGGTTTTGATCCGGACTTAGAAAAGGTAAAAGATAAAACTCGTAAACAAATTGCTGAAGAAATAAATCCTTTTATATCTGATGTAATTGCACAGAAAACCACGGAAGAAATTATTATTGCTGGCAATAATTTAGCAATCTGGTACACACTATCTCCCGATGATAAAGTAAAAATTTATCATCAGATTGTCCAGCGCATACTTATCCGTAATGGACAAGTAGAAGCAGTGATTTTGAAAATATAGAAACAAGAAGGTGATTTTATGAATACTGAAGAGCAATTTTTATTAAATAAGATCCGGTGTGAAGTAGCAATGCAAGAAACATTAAAATCATGGCATTCAAAACCAATGACTTCTGAAATAGAATGTCCAAGATGTAAATCTAACCAGATTAGTAAACATGGATCTTTTCAAGGGGTACAAAAATATATCTGTAAGAAATGTAAGAGAACTTTTCTAGAAAGACCAATATTTATTTGTGATTGTTCAATTCCTGGTGAACTATTAAAGTGCCAGAGATGTCCTCAGTTTAAAGATTTCTTGGAGATTATCAGAGACAGGATCAATAGTTTAGCTACTCTAAGTCTATTAGAGTTGCAAAGACTACGAGATAGTCACGAATTGCGATCGCATCCTCTAGGTTTTTTGTTGGTAACTTGGCAATGTGGTTACGATACTTTCGGTAGTCTACAGCATAAGTAGATTGACTTACTTGAGGTTTTTTGAATTCTGTGTAACGTTCCCACAGTTCACCTAAGTCATGTTTTGGAATAACAGATGGGGTAATTGGGGTAACGGTTGTTAGAGATGCAGCAGGCTTGTATTTAGCCAAACTCGCATCAAACTCACCATAATCAATATCACGTTGGATCGTATCAGATAAAACAGATGCTCGTTGTCTACCTAGTGGCGTATCGTCATAACCAGTAGAAAAGTAAAATCGTTTGGTTTTAATTTCCCCTGTTGCGGTAACTATAGGATGAGAAAAAACCAACTGAAGCCTGCCATTAGATTTTTTAACCTGGACAGACCCTTTGGAAGCTTTACCTTCGGAGTTTTGAGAATACATTATTTTTTATTGGGGTAGAAACCTTTACTTTACTTTTACCCCAATTTTACCCCAATAGTTATCCCAAACTAGCCGAATTTACCCCAAACTTACCCCAAAAAATTTGGGACGAGTATTAAACCCGTCCCATAATTTATTGCCTGAAACCTTGAAATGCTTGGTTTTGGCTGATTTTTCTCAAAGGCGACACCCGGATTTGAACCGGGGGATGGAGGTTTTGCAGACCTCTGCCTTACCACTTGGCTATGTCGCCGCACTCACAATTACTAATAGTAGCACCATTTTTGTGAATTTGCACTATCTGGGAGAATTTTTTTTTGAAGATTGATGTTTTTCACAGACTGGACAGACGCAAAGCCTGTCCTTGGGTGGCGATTAGGGATTTAATTTCACTTCTTCGGCAAAATTCGCCCAGCGCACAAAGTAAAATGGACCAGCAACAGACCCCCAGATATGCTCATCGGTGTCAGGATTTCGCCCTCTGTCGCGGCTGATGAACTGTTCACCATCAAGTTCAAAATCACTATCTAAATAGGTTCTTTGCCCGTCACGGATGACAATGCAGCCCTTTCCAGGCTCGACTGTGCCTTTAAACTTGGTCCCAGTCCACTCTACAATCATGTTACAACCAGAAAGCCTTTCCAAGCGATCGCCTGTCAAAGTCTGCAACCTTGGTAAATCGCGGGAAGCGCCGTAAAAATCCTTTTCTTCTTTGACAGTATAGTTTTCAATATGGATTTTATCCCCCACAGTTGTCAGATGTAATACCCGCACCCGATAAGGCTTATTCAACATATAGTCATAAGCTTGTTCGACAAACAAACTTACACCTGATAACACCCCCCAATGGAGGGGACGCATACATACACGAATATGGGCAAAAAAAGCCGGATTCTCAAAAACTTGGGCTTGATTACTGAAATCAGCCGCCATCCACCTTGCTAAAGTGGCAATATCTGGAGAATGAGTCATACCAATTTGGGATTTAGGAATAGGAATGCTATTGATTTTAAATCCTGATGACGCTCAAACTACGCATTCGGTGTTGTAGTTAACCAAATCGTCCAGACACATAGTCATGAGTCCGAGTATCTAGAGGATTACGAAAGATTTGACTAGTCTCCCCGAATTCCACCATTTGACCAATGCGACTTTCATCGGTACTAAAAAAGGCAGTAAAATCAGAAACACGAGTTGCTTGCTGCATATTATGGGTAACAATCACAATTGTGAATTCTGTTCGCAATTGGTGAATTAATTCTTCCACTTTCATTGTAGCAATTGGATCAAGGGCTGAACAGGGTTCATCCATTAGCAATACCTTGGGTTTAACAGCCAAAGCCCTAGCAATACAGAGACGTTGTTGTTGTCCACCGGAAAGACCTGTGGCAGACTGATGAAGTTTATCTTTGACTTCATCCCACAAAGCCGCACCTTTAAGGGCAGATTCGACAATTTCATCTAATACTACTTTTGGAGATTTACCAGCAATTCTCACACCATAAGCTACATTTTCATAAATGCTCATGGGAAAAGGATTGGGTTTTTGGAATACCATGCCAATTTCTCGACGCAGACGATTGATATTAATGCGAGGATCATGGATATTTTGACCAAAGAACTCTATCCGACCTTCAACTTTGACTTTTCCTTCTAATTCACTAATCCGATTAATGGTTTTAATGAATGTGGATTTACCGCAACCGCTAGGACCAATTAATGCAGTAACTTGGTTTTTATAGATATCTAATGATATCCCTTCAATAGCTTTATAGTTTCCGTAGTAAAAGCTAAGATTCTTGACTTGGATGGCAGTAGTTAAGTTACTCATGATTGACTAAAGTAGGAAAGAAAATTTTTTAGTTGACCTTATCTTTTCTTAGCAATTACGCGAGACAGCAAGCTGAAAAACAAAACTAAAGTCAGGAGAATGATGGAGGTTGTCCATACTAGTTGATTTACGGCTGGATCAGGATTGTTATAAAGGTTAAAAATCAATACTGGTAAGGAAGCAGTAGGACTTAATAAACCATCTGACCAATTTTGACTAAATAAAGCGGTAAAAAGTAGTGGTGCTGTTTCACCAGATGCACGAGCTATAGCTAGGGAAATCCCCGTAGTAATCCCTGGGATAGCCGAACTAACAATAACACGAAAAGTAGTTTGAAAGCGAGTTCCTCCTAATGCTGCGGATGCAAGACGTTGGGGAACAGGAATTAGCTTTAAAGCCTCCTCTGTTGTTAATACTATCACTGGTAGCATAATTACAGCTAGAGCAAAACCACCAGCAATGGCGCTAAATCCCTTAGTTAATAAAACAATCACACCATAGGCAAATATTCCTACAACAATGGAGGGAACACCTGTAAGAATACTAGTAATAAATCGCACATACCGCGTAAATGGGTTGGTTTGACTAAATTCTGCTAAGAAAATTCCTGTAATTACCCCGACAGGAACACTGAGTGATGCACCAATACCTACCATAAGTATAGTACCAAGAATAGCATTAGCAAACCCATTTTCAATTAATGGATGAAATAACATCTCTAGTCTGAAGCCAGAAAGCCCCCGTGACATGATTTCCCATAATATGGATAACAATGGCAACAGTGCTAAACCACTCAGACCAAAGGCAATCCCGTTCATTGAGTATGTGAATAATTGTCTATCTGTGGATAGGGGCTGACATAATGAAGCCGCAGCGGCTTGATCTGTTTCTGAATTTGTATAAGCACTCATGTTAATTTTGGATTTTGGATTTTGGATTTTGGATTGTTTTTAAGTAGGGCTTGCTGAAAAAGTTGTCTTAGGGAACACCAAAAAATAAATTACCCAATTTTGTGGGATGGGCATCCTGCCCGTTCTTGATGATTAGGGGGCAAGATGCCCGCACCACAAGAAATTTTTGGGTATTTTTTTAATTGGAAATCCCTTAAGTAGATGAACGGGAAAAAACCGTAGACCCGAATCTGCTTCTCACAAGAGTAATATGTAACCAAAAGTAAAATTTCCCTCTTGCCTCTTGCCTCTTGCCTCTTGCCTGTTCCCTGTTCCCTGTTCCCTACTTATCTATTTTTTTTGCCAACCCATTCGACTATTAATACAGCCGCAATATTTATAGCTAGTGTTAAAGCAAATAAAATTAGACCTAAATAGCCTAATGCCCCAATATGTAAGCCTGGTTCAGCTTCGGCAAATTCATTGGCTAAGACTGCGGGAATATTATATGCTGGATCTAGAAGGGATATGCTGATTTGAGCGGAGTTACCAATTAGCATTGTGACAGCCATTGTTTCGCCTAATGCCCTGCCCAGAGATAGCATTGTTGCACTGACCATCCCAGAAAATCCTGCTGGTAACAAAACTCGAAAAATTGTTTCCCAACGAGTTCCGCCTAAAGCCATAGATGAGCTACGTAACTCTTTAGGAATAACCATTAAAACATCACGAGAAATAGCTGCCATTGCGGGTAAGGTCATAATGGCGAGAACAATGCCGGCTGTTAACATATTGTTGCCGGCGGGGTCTTGTGTGTTAAATAGGGGGATAAACCCGAAGGTGCTACCTAACCATTTCTCTATGGGTGTGATGACGGGAATAAATACGAAAATGCCCCATAACCCAATAATGACGCTGGGGATAGCGGCGATTAACTCGATGACGAAAGCTATAGTGCTTTTGACTGGATTTGGTAAAAAATCTTCACTGGTGACTAGGGCTATGGATATGCCTACGGGTATAGTTAATAAAACAGCGATCGCACTACTGACTAAAGTTCCATAGATGTAGGGTAATGCCCCGAAAATCTGATTCCCTGTATCCCAATCTTGACCCCATAAAAAGCCCAGTCCAAATTTACCAATAGCTGGTTCCGCTTGCTTGAAAATCACCCAGGTCATGACAAAGAGGATGGCTACAGTAATCCCAGCGAAAAGATATACTATCCATGTAAATCCTTTATCAAACCAGAAATTAACCCCACCTGTGGATGTTAAATCAATATTGCCATCACTTAAACTTAGTGAATTATTCTGAGATTCAGATGAATTAGCCATGATCAATAAAAAGTTTATAAAATCAGGTAGATTAGATGTAAGCGCACAGCCGTCATAAACCAGCTAAAAAATGAAATGGTCAATTCAGAGGGAACAGGGAACGGGCAACGCTTCGACAAGCTCAGTGCATCGCAGGGAACAGGAAAAACTCATGTTTAAAAACATGAGATTGAAATAATGACACTGTTTTTTTTCGGGCTACGCATCTTAAAAAACATCTTTTTTTTGACTGAGTTTTAAACTGGTGCAAATGAGTGTTTCTTATCTGTTCCCTGTTCCCTGTTCCCTTCTTTTGTAAATAAAAGCAGGTTTCAATTACCTACATTTCAACATTGAAAGCTGATACATAACGGCTGACTGCTTATGTGAAAATTACTTAACGTTGCTATTTACTGTTTGTAAAACACGGTTGACAACATCACCAGGAATTTTGGTGTAGTTGAGGTCATCATTATACTGTTGACCGTCTTTGAGTACCCAGTTAATCCATTTTTTCATGGCTTCAGCTTTAGCAGGAGTGGGATACTTTTTGTAAACCATCATCCAAGTTAAACCAACAATGGGATAACCTTGTCCTGGATCGCCAATAAATACGCGGTAGTTATCAGGGAATTTCACTGTTGATAAAGCTGAGTTCGCAGCTGCTAAAGAAGGAGCAACAAATTCTCCTTTCTTATTTTGGACTTCCGCTGAATTTAGTTTGTTTTTAGTAGCGTAGTCATATTCAACATAACCAATAGATCCAGGGGTGCTTCTCACTAAAGCTGCTACTCCAGGATTACCTTTACCTTTGAGAACGTTTGGTAAATTCCATTTGGGAGCGGTATTAGCTCCAACTCTACCTTTGAAATAACCATTAATAGAACTTAAATGGTTGGTGAAAATAAATGTTGTACCACTACCATCAGCGCGAACTACAAATTTAATTGGACTATTTGGTAGATTTGCACCGGGGTTATCCCCTTTAATTTTTGGATCATTCCAGTTTTTAATTTGTCCAGAGAAAATTGCTGGTAATGTGGTACGAGATAATCTCAATTTGTTGACACCAGGTAAATTATAAACAACGGAAACGGCACCACCAGCAGTGGGTACTAAGATCACACCATTCTTAACTTTAGCGATTTCATCATCTTTCATCGCTGCATCACTACCACCAAAGTCAACTGTTCCCGCAATGGTTTGACGAATACCACCACCACTACCAATGGCTTGGTAGTTAACTTTCAATTCGGGGTGCTTCTTTCTAATTTCACGAGCATAACGTTCGTACAAAGGAGCGGGAAAGGTTGCTCCAGCACCGTTTAAAGTTTGAGCTTGAGCGATCGCACTCAGCATTGGACTCAATGCAACAGCCCCGGTTATGACTGAAGTGGCAACAACACGATTCAAAATGGTGGATAAAAAAGCCATACTGCCTCTTAAGTTTTCAGAAATACTTACTTAGGGAATTACATCCTGGTATTAATTTTGATATTAAATAGTTAAGAAAAAATTAAGAACACGGCAAAAGCTGTTTAAGTTTAATTTAAACATTTAATTTTAAGTAGTGGAGTGGGGGGAGTGGGGGGAGTGG
>NZ_JADEWA010000370.1:0-5514 GCF_015207865.1 Dolichospermum sp. LEGE 00246 | reverse complement strand
GAACCCCACCCCCAACCCCCTCCCCGCAAGCGAGGAGGGGGCTATGATTACCAATTATCTAATTAAGCTATTTGTTGGTCTTTTTTTAATGCTAACCGGGCTAGTCCGTAGCAAAGTAAAGCATTGACGAGGAGGAAGATTCGGGCGAGGTTACTATTTCCTAAACCCCAAACGGCAGGATCATAAATGGCACTAACTGCTAGGAAAGCTGTTATTCCTAAAGTTACACCAATGGCAAACCATTTCCCAGTGGGATGTCCTAAAAATAAGGCTATTAACACAAAGGGAATTAAGACGCTGGCAAAAAGCGGATTTAGTGCGTCTGTTCCCTGTAAGGTGTTGCCTAATTCGGGAATGGAACTACCTAAAATTCGGAAAGGCCATTGGGGAAGATCAAAGATATAAAATCCTTTGAGGAAGAATAAACCAGAACTGCCGAAAATTAAGCCGCCAGATAGAGACCAACTCCAGGCGAAGGGGAAGTAGGTTCGTAAAAACCAAGCCAGGAGATAAGAACCTACCACCATGAATATTTTAGGGACTAATGCGATCGCTCCGCCATCTATCCAAAAGCCAGGATTTAGATAGCCTTGTTCTCGCAACCACCGGAAAAAGTCGGGAACACTAATTATGCCGTCACTGGCTAATTTAACTGCGGCTTCGGCGTTGAGTTGTCCAGCCCCATAATAGTTCAAACCGTCGTCTTGAATGACTCTGGCTGACTGTTGGAGAACTTGCAAAATTTCGTCGGGTTCTTTGATTCCCAAGGCTTTGATTAGTGCTGCTACCCCCGCAACGTGGGGAGAAGCCATACTTGTGCCTTGGAGTCCGAGAAATACGCCTTCACCTTGTTCATTAATAGTTTCTTGGAGAATTGTCCCGGTTTCACTCCCCCCAGGGGCAGAAATATCTACACCTGCACCATAGTTAGAATAGGATGCTCTTTCACCGTCGGGTCCAAAGGCGGAAACACCGATAACATGATCATAACGGGCGGGATAACTCACGCCGTTGGTGTCTTCATTGCCGGCGGCGGCGATAATGGTTACACCTTTGTTGTGGGCGTATTTAACCGCATCTTCCATGAGTTGGCTGGCACCACCACCACCTAAGCTCATGTTAATGATGTCTGCGCCGTTATCAGCCGCAAATTTGATGGCTTCGGCAATGTCGGCTACTGTTCCTGAACCGTCGGCATTTAAGACTTTTAAGGGCATCAGACTGGCTTCATAAGCCACTCCAGCGACACCATAGGCGTTATTGGTGGCTTGGGCGACTGTGCCGGCGACGTGAGTTCCATGTCCGTTGTCGTCTTTGGCTGCTTCTGTATCGTTAACAAAATCGTAGCCTTTGACAAATTTAGTTTCATATAAGTCGCGGACTTTGGTAATGCCTGTATCAATGACGGCAACGGTGATACCACCACCTTTACTCCGTGTCCAAGCCGCTTCTATACCGATTTTGTGTAAGTTCCACTGTTTGCTGTAATACTGGTCATTAGGACCAACTAAGGAAGAATTTGGTTCTTCGTTTTGGGGCGTTAACAGTTCTCCTAACCAAGTGGCTTTTCCTTGGGGGACAATTTTATAAATGTAATTTGGCTCGATAAATTCTGTAACTTTAGCAAATGGAGATTTTCGTAAATCTGTGAGTCGTTGGCGATCGCCTTTGATAACATATACATGATCTGTCGCTGAATATTTATTATCCAATTGGGGGGTAACATGATATTGCCTGGCGATCGCTTGTAAGTCCTTCTCAATCAAACTTTCTGCCACATCTTCCCGAAAATCTAGCAAAATTGTCTCAAACTCACCTTTCGCTGCTAGTCCCTGAAAATTCAGAAACCCAAATATAGCAGCAGCCAGTCCAATCACAAACAAGCACAATAATATAAGTTTTTTCATCACCGCTTCTTGTCAGTTTGCTCACTACCATAACTCATATAGTAGGTAACAGGGAATAGAGAATAATTATCAAGATGGTTATTTGTCTACAAAATAGTTAAATTGCTATATTGTAAAATAGTATTTGGTGGATTTTAGAAAAAATTCTATCTTCTTACCTGTTTTCTCATGAAATTAACGACGCTCCTCTCACAGAGGCATTAAGAATTATTATGGAACGTGGTCTTTTTTGGTTGCCTTTGTTAGTTGCATTTTTCTGGTTAGCTTGGCAAGGTTCACAGGAATTTAAGAAACTTCAAGCTTATCAAATTTGGGCAGAACAATTTGAACGGGCAAAGTATGATATTTATGCAGTATTAGCTCAAAA
Source organism: Dolichospermum sp. LEGE 00246 (assembly GCF_015207865.1). Taxonomy (NCBI): domain Bacteria; kingdom Bacillati; phylum Cyanobacteriota; class Cyanophyceae; order Nostocales; family Aphanizomenonaceae; genus Dolichospermum; species Dolichospermum sp. LEGE 00246. Next base: position 3,240 of record NZ_JADEWA010000370.1, on the reverse strand, counting down.
AGGTAATGATATCACTTGGGGAAAACCAACCACAAAAGGACCCATTGAATTAGAAACTTTTTCCTTATTGGACGTTCAAGAAATCCGCTTTTTAGTCAATGATCATGTAGTAGATATAGAAAATCCTCCCCAAAAAGGTCGCAAAATCGAATTAGACTTTTTATTAACTACTCCTAAATCAATTCGTGTCCCGTTTACAGAAGTTCCCCTAGCAGCAGAATGGGGTAAATTTTTGCAAAGGACATTGAAGAATTTACAGATAGAAACAACTTACAACAGGAGTCAGGAGTCAGGAGTCAGGAGTCAGGAGTAAAACTGTCTTTGTGTATAGGTTTCAACAGAGATTTTGGGCGTTGCTGAATTGAGGTATGAAATTCCCAAATTGAACCTTTAAAACTCTTACCTTTGCGTCTTTGCGCCTTTGCGTGAGACTAAAATTCATACCCTTAATCAGCAACGCCGATTTTGTACCCCCTAACAACGCAACCGCCTGTAGGGGCGGGGTTTCCCCGCCCTATTTTCCTGGTTTCCCCACCCAGGTTTTTATTCAGCGAAGCGAATTTTTAGATAATCATCTTCCATTTTTGCTCCCGCTGGTTGCAGTGCAGCTAAAGCTTGAGGTAATACTAAATTACGGCGATGATTGCCAATAGTAATATTTAACTCATCTCCAGTTTTACTTAATTGCACTTGGCTTTTGGGAATATTCGGTAAATAGAGTTCTAAGCTGTATTGGTTATTCTCTTGGACAACTCTGAGAGTAGTTTCTTTATAATAAACTTGAGTTGGATCTTCATCTTTGTAGAGAGTTTCTTTCAATCTTTCCAAAGCTGCCAAACCACACAATTCTTCAGAGTATAGAGGTACTTCTTTCACTGGCAAAGGTAAGAAATTATTATGAATTTCTTGGCGGTATTGTTCTTGATTTTCCTTCCAGCGTTGGAAAAATGGATCTGTAACTTCTTGAGGAATAATCCGGTTAGCAATGACTAAATCTGTCGCTACATTATACAAACTCAAATAGGCATGAGCGCGAAGAGATTCTTTAATTACCATCTTTTCAGGATTGGTGACTAGACGCACAGAAGTTTGAGTATTGTCAGTTAAGACTTTTTCCAAAGCTTCAATCTGTTCATAAAACTCATAGGGTGCGTCCATTACCTCCTTATCTGGTAAAGAAAAACCAGCAATAGGTTTGAAAAAAGGTTCTACCAGTGGTCTAAGCGCAACGGAAATATTTTGAAACGGTTTGTAGAAACGACGCATATACCAACCGCCAACTTCAGGCAAGCTTAACAGCCGTAATGCTGTACCAGTAGGGGCAGAGTCAATAATTAAAACATCATATTCTCCGTCATCATAATGACGTTTCATTCTCACCAGTCCGAAAATTTCGTCCATACCCGGTAAGATTGCTAACTCTTGCGCTTGTATGCCGTCCAAACCTCTGGCTTGTAAAACTTGGGTAATGTAGCGTTTCACAGCCCCCCAATTACCTTCTAATTCTTGCAGGGCATCTAATTCTGCCCCCCACAAGTTAGGACGAACGAGACGGGCATCATGTCCTAATTCTACGTCAAAGCTATCTGCAAGGGAATGGGCGGGGTCTGTACTTAAAACTAATGTCCGATAGCCGAGTTCCGCACAACGGAGTCCAGTGGCTGCGGCAACGGAGGTTTTACCTACGCCACCTTTCCCTGTCATTAAAATTACTCGCATCAATTATTCCTTATGCCTGGATTTTATTTACATTATGCTGGTTTTTTCCCATAAATGAAATGTTGCTTAATTACATCTAAGCGAGAACAGTGCCAATAATCAATATGGGAAACAATTAAACCCTCGGCATTCAGACGTAATTCACTCCAGCCAGAAACAGAAATATAGGGTTTCCAGGGTAATGGCGAATTCCAACTCATTGTCCATTCAGTTTTAATAATTTCTCCCTGAGATTGGATGTGATGTAAATCTAGTTTGAGATTGAAGAAAAAAGTTTGAATGAATTTAATCATCCATTTATAAAGTTCAATTCCCCGAAACTTGAAAACAGCATCTTGAAAATAAACATTGTCGGCATAAATGCTGTAAGTTTGATTTTCAGGAAATCTAGCATAATCGGCTTTGAGGGTTTCAATAATATTCATAATTAAGCAGGAGTCACCGAGTCAGGAGAAAGAAAGAAGGAGTCAGGAGTTACCGAGTCAGGAGAAAGAAAGAAGGAGTTAGGAGAAAGAATAGAATGAATTCTTCTTCATTACTGACTTACAAAATTACCAAGTACAGTTTGTAGCTTAACTCTAGCACAATCCCTTTCTTCTACAGGTAAACAGGATAAAGCAAATTCAAACTCATCTATCTTTTCAGTTAAGGCATTGACTAATTCTTGTTTACCTTCTTGTAGGCTAAGTTCGGATTTACCTAGATCAATTTCGACGGATTCTAAAGATCCTAAAGTTCCCACAATTAAACTATTTTTGCCATTTTGTTCTAAATCAAGTTGATCTTTTAATTCAGGGCTAATCATTTTTGATTTAGTAATTTCTAGAATCTCCTCAGTTGTACATTCTAAATCAGTTTGGGCTTCTTTTAATAGCTGTGCTGCTTCTTTCAGTTTTTCATTTGCGAGTTCTTCCATAATTTTTTTCTTCTCTAAAAGTAAAGATAATTCTTTTTGAGCATCTAATAATTCTTGTTGCTGTTCGGCAATTTTAGCGGCTTGATTTTTGATTTGGTTTTGAATTTGTGTAAGTGTCATCATCAGGATTCCTTAAAGACTAATCGAGTATGTTTTGTGCATTTTTTCTCTTGTTGCTGTTTGTTATTTATTCACAGGTTAGAGACTTTTGATCATCTTTCCCTGATTAAGAATTTAGTGCATTGTGCTGTCGCTAACACACCCTACGGATATTTTTAATCATCAAACCGGATGTCTATATTTGGTTTTTGCCTATTTTAGACAGATTTTGGTAGATATTGACTACCCTAAGCTACTTAATATTGCTCAGAAATCATTGAGGATTCCTACAGCGATTTCCAATCATAAGTAATTGGACAAAAATATTTACAGTCATTGCGAGGGAAGGGAAGCAATCACAACCCTGGCGATTGCTTGATTTCACTTCGTTCCATATGGCTAACGCCACGCTGCGCTAACGCAATAACATTGTGTAATTAATTTTGTCTCACTACTTATAATGTACATCTTAGCCCCCTCATCGCTTGCGGGGAGGGGGTTGGGGG
>NZ_JADEWA010000369.1:0-5519 GCF_015207865.1 Dolichospermum sp. LEGE 00246 | reverse complement strand
ATCTCTATCTTAACCCTAATTTTTAATCAAAAATTCAGCGTAACGCACCATTATTAAGGATTTGGTGTGTTCAGTATTTCCTGCTTTCTCCCTCCTGACTCCTAGCCCGTTGAAACTTTAACTGGTAATAAAACAGAGAAAAATTAAAAAATCAGAAAAATCAGTTAAGAGACTTCCAATTAAAAAAATATCCCAAAATTTCTTGTGGTGCAGGAATCTTGCCTGCCAATAATACAAGGACGGGCAAGATGCCCATCCCACAAGATTGGATCATCTTTTTTCTAAAATGGTATTTGGTCAGTAACAGTGAGGTTCGTTTCTCCTGGCGTTGATTCTACTTTTACTTCCCATCCTCTTGATTCTACAGCAGTTCGGGATGCAGGATATGGAAATAAACTTTTAAATCCAGCTAAACGTTCTTTTAATGCTTCTGGTGCAGTATTCCAAAGACTTTCATAATAGAAAAAAGCTACACCTAGTCCCCGTTGTTGGGCGGCCCGGACTTGAGATTGAATCTGTTGCATTGATACGGGTTTAGTTCTTAAACCTGCCATAACACCGATTCCCGCAGGAATTTTTTGTTTTACTTCTTCCATTTCTGGACGGGAAAGCTTGCCAATAAAATGATCTAAACTTTCCTTATAAACTTGCACAATTAACTCATCTACTATGTCTAATCGTACCCAGTTCAACCAATCTTGGAGTTGAAATTTATAGGCATGATTATAGTAATTAGGTGAGACGGAGAAAATCATTTTCGGTTTGATCTGTTTAACTGTTTGATTCAGTCTCACCATAAATTCTGTAATTTTATTTGCCCGCCAATTTACCCATTCTGGGTTTTGAGGATCACTTGGTGGCGTTTTTTTGGTTTCTTGTTGATATAAGGCAACTGTATATTTATCGTAGCCAAATTCCGAAGGTAAACTTGTATGATCATCAAACTGAATACCATCAAGATTATATTTTTGAGTAAGTTCTACTAGAAGATCACTAATAAACTGTTGAACTTGGGGATGAAATGGATTTAACCATGAAACCTCTCCGCCAGCACTAATAGATGTTTGAGTTCCATCTTTTTTGCGTGTTAACCATTCTGGTTTATTCATGGCTAATTCTGAACTGGGAGGAGTCATAAACCCAAATTCAAACCAAGGAATTACTAGTAAATTTTGCCGATGGGCTTTATCAATTAAATCGGCAAGAATATCATGTCCATCTAAGCCTTGAAATACAAATGGTTGGATTTCTAGACGTTTGGCGACTTGACTAGGATACATGACATAACCAGAGTTCCAAACTACGGGATAGATAGTGTTAAAATTGAGTTGTTGCAGTCGTGTGACTGCTTCCTGAACTTTAGTCCTATCTTTAAGAATATCAAGATCATTATTTGTCATCCATACACCGCGAATTTCCTGACGTGATGTTTGGGCTGTTACAGGTGTGAAGGTGTTTCCCCATAAAACTATGAGTAAGGAAATTAAAAACAAAGGCAGAAATAACTTTTTAAGTATTTCCCGAAAACCAAATGGATAAAAATTGAATCTCATTTTAATTTGAAACTATGGCAATGATATAATGGAAGTCGGGAGTTAAAAATATTTTATTGGTTGACAGTCAGTAACCCAGCCCTAAAGGGACTGGGCTTGCAAGAGTAATCAAGCAAGCCGTACTGACCAGACCACCCTGAGTTTACTCTCGTGGTAGCCGTTATTTGAGTCACGACACCTCGGAATGCGTTGCTAGTTCCCCGCTCTGTCATTTGCAATTAAACAGTTTTAAGGTCACTGAAACAGTGTTGCAAGTCTAAAAAGCTCTGATAACTGGTCGAAGCTAACATTACCCCAGAAATGGGAGGCTCTTTGGAGCAAAACATTATGCGTACAGAGTTGGGAATTTTGAATCGGTAATTGTCCCGTTGAAAGTACACCACAAAAGTACCCCGAATTTCTTAACTCTAAGGCGGTAATGAAAAAATATTCAAGGCGGTTAAAACCGCTCGTGCCGTTTCCCTCTCAGGGCTAAAGCCACTGAGTTTCCCACTTACCGGGTATTCTTATGAATTATATCTCAATCTGGTTCAGTTAAACATAAAGTTTCTGGTTTATTGCTATGAATCAGGATGCAGAAGATTGCGTCTAACCAGACTGGCGACAACTGTAGCTAATTCTACTGGTTCAATGGGTTTGGGCAAATGTAATTGAAATCCTGCTTGTATGGCTTGCATCCTGTCCTCTACCCTAGCATAAGCTGTCAATGCGGCTGCGGGAATATCTCTGCCCTTTTCAGGGGATAAAGATCGCACTTTACGAATTAATGAATAACCATTTTCCCCTGGCATCCCAATATCACTAATCAAAACATCCGGTGTCCACAGGGTAAGCATTTCCAAAGCTTCTTGGGCTGATGATACTGCTGTAACTTCCGCTTGGCATTCTTGTAGAACTGTAGCAATAAATTCACGGCTATCAACTTCGTCATCTACAACTAATACTTTTACGCCGTTTAGTATGGGGAAAGATATGGGAGAAGTTAAAAAAATGGAGTCGGATTTTGCTGCTTTTTGCCGATACTTTTGGGTTTCTGCACTGTAACTTTCTTCTATCAGTGGTAATTTGACTGTAAATGTTGATCCTTGATTTTCCCCTAAACTTTCTACATGAACAGTACCACCATGCAGTTCTGTTAAATGGCGCACAAGTGATAATCCTAATCCGAGTCCACCATAGGATCTGGTGCTGGAACTATCAGCTTGACGAAAACGATCAAAGACATGGGGGAGAAAATCAGCAGTAATGCCGATTCCATTGTCAATTACTTGAATTTGAGCATATTTTCTGGGTTGATCATGATCATTTGACAAATTTGCGGTGCTAATAGTCGCTTTATTCAGCCTAATTTCGACGTTACCGCCTTGAGGTGTGAACTTGATGGCATTGGTTAACAAATTCCAGATTACCTGTTGCAAGCGATCGCTATCGCCGGATACCATCACAGCAGAGGTTGAATCTGGCAATTCTCCATCATGGGGATCAAAGTGCAAATTAATTTCCTTTGCTTGGGCTGCAAGGGAGACAGTTTCTATAGCTGACTTAATAATAGGAACTAAATTACAACTTCGAGGATTAAGGGTTAACTTACCTCTAATGATGCGGGATATATCCAACAAATCATTAATTAACTGATTTTGGATTTTCGCATTGCGTTCAATGGTTTCTAGTCCTTGGGCTACCTGCTCTTCTGTAAATTTGCGAGTTCTGAGCAAATGAGACCAACCGACTATAGCATTGAGAGGCGATCGCAATTCGTGGGACAAAACCGCCAGAAACTCATCCTTCATCTGGTTAGCTTTCTGTAAATGCTCAGTTTGTGTTTGTAAAGAAGTGATCAAATTAGTTCGATCTTTTTCTGCTTGTTTCCGCTCTGTAATATCCAAAAATGCTCCGATAGCTCCTCTCGGTTTCCCATCTTCATCAAATAACGGGACGATATATTCCAGCAAATTCGCAACTGTACCATCATCATGGACAACATCAACCTCAAAATCTGAAATTTCCACACCATGAGCCGCAGAATATTGCATGGGTAGTTCTTTTGCAGTCAGTTCTTTACCCTCCTGGAAAAGTTTAAATTTTGTCGGTCTTTCTGATACAGGAGCGGTAAAGGAGGCATTTTCACCAGACTGCATCCTCAGTGACTTGGCAAAAGCTGGATTCATTGTAATAGTTTGGCATTCTCGATCTTTCGCTATGCCAATACCAATCGGAATCATATCGAACAAACTTTGTAACTCATTGACTCGTCGGCGTAATTTCCGGTTAAGGTTGAGAATTTTTTTCTTACTTTTATGAAGTTCCCTGAGTGTGGTTTCCTGTTCACTTAAATCCAGGATAAAAGCTGTTGACCTCTCCCGTTTTTCCCCCTTGAGAGCAAAACCAACTAACACAGGAATACGACTACCATCTTTGCGAATATATTCCTTTTTATATGGTGTACAAACACCGTCTGCACTAGACTGAGCTTGTGCGATCGCTTGTGCATCTAAATATAAAAATTCCGGTGCTGTCAAATGTTGCCAATTTAAATTACCAGCGAGTAAATCTTCCCTTGTATAACCAGTAATTCTCAAATATTCGTCGTTTACCTCGTGGATGCCACCATAAATATCACCAAAAACAATACCAATAATATTAGCATTGACAAAAGTTTGCAGATTCTCATCCTTAATTTTCAATGCCTCTTCAGCAAGACAATTTTTACAACTGAGGCGATCAATTACTATAGCACTTTGCCAAATTAAAATAATCAAAACTATAATTACAACAAACTCAATTAAGGAAATAGCAAAAGCATAATTATATAACTTCGCTAATTCACCATTAAGTATTAACCAACCCACCACAAAAATGACAATTAGTGCTGGTAATAACAACCACCGAGCTATCACACCACTATAGCCATCATTAGTTATTACCCGCATTAACCACTGTCGAGAACTCGCCCACAGAATCCCCATCGTCAGCACCATAAATTTTCAATAAGTTGACCGTAATATTATTCTATGTTTTTAATATTACCTTGTGTTGGAGAAATTTTTAATTTCACCATCAGCACAAGAACGCACGCCATAGTAGAAAATAATTGTGATAAAAAAATCTATCTAAGGAAATATTTTATAATTTGTGTTTGTATGATAATTAACCCCGTGTTGTTAAAAAAATGTAGGTTGGGTTGACCCAGGGAAACCCAACAAAATTCTGAATCAAGTTGAGTCAAGATTCCTCCTGACTCCTAACCTTAGTCTAGTAGTTCGTCAAATTTATTTTGACGGGTAATGATCGGAAAAAACTTCTGTTCTTCCCTCCCCCACCTCCCTGCTTACCTTCACCCGTCATTTTCGGGTTGACAGACTACTAGTCACCATTCCCAAACCGCTTGATTAGATCTTCAGGACGGAGATTAGAAATAAATTCGCGGAAAGCTTCCTGTTCAGCCTCATCAGCATCACGATCTACGGGAATAGAAGCATCAGCTACTACCTCTTCCATAACCCAGATCGGAGTATTTGTACGGATAGCTATAGCGATCGCATCACTCGGACGAGCATCAATTTCTTTTTTGACATCCCCTTGTTGAAGAATCAACGCCGCATAAAAAGTATCTTTCTGCAAGGTATGAATAATAACTTTATCTAAAGTCATATTCCATGTTTCTAACATATTCACAATCAAATCGTGGGTTAAAGGTCGAGGCGGCTTTTGATTTTCCATTGCCCCCATAATTGCTCTTGCCTGTTCTTGACCTATATAAATAGGCAAAGCGCGACGATCTGAACCATCCTTCAAAAGTACAATTGGGCTGCGGGTGATCGCATCTAATGCTATACCAGCGACTTTCATTTCTATCATTGGTTCAGCCTCTAAAGTTCTTTAATCGCTTGGAAATATGTAACAGATAATACACTCTTCATCAAATTAAAAATTAAGAATTAAAAATTAAAAAAAGCAGACTAAACC
>NZ_JADEWA010000368.1:0-5539 GCF_015207865.1 Dolichospermum sp. LEGE 00246 | reverse complement strand
CAGTAAACCAAAACAATATTCTATAATTGCCAGTATCATTATCAAAGAATTACAAAAATTATATCCAACCTCTGATCAGCAGACAGGAATAATATTAAATCAAGTTAATGAAGAAGATACAGGCATAATATTGAATCAATCTGACCACAATATTTCTATATTTTATCATAGTGAAAAAACATCATTAAATCCATCAACTGTATCTTCAAGCATTTCAACAAAATATCAATATGATCAATTTGATTTGCGGCAAAACTTGATGAAATATACTAGCCCATTAAGGGCAAAAATAATTTTATTTTCCGCACTTGATAAAAAATTTACTTTCAATGAAGAAGACTGGTTGAAACTAAAATCTGAAGAACTGGATAGTTTATTGCAGAAATTATTTGATTCTTGTCCAACTATCGGAGAACTTGAATCTAAAATTAACAGTACAGTTATCTCTTTAGGGAACCTAGATAAAAATAATCAAGCATCTGGTGTAATCATCAGGGTCATGCGTACCTTGTATGGTAATATGCCAGTTGATACCAAGTCACATAAACCGCCTAATAGTTATTTACCTGAAAGAACTAAACCACCTACTAATCCTAATTATCAACCTGTACACACTCAAGCTGATGATTTAGATGATTCTGATGACAATGGCAGTAATACCTGTCAAATTACAATACCGCCTACTTGAAATATACTCAATCACAAAGAATCAAACCTATTTTTGATTTTGGAAACCTTTATCACAATAATTGAGAGATATCTATTATGGATGCCAAAGAACTTCTGAACCGATATGCAAATGGAGAAACAAAATTTATCAACGCAAACTTAAATAACATAAATCTATTTGATGCAGATTTAATTGGTATAAATTTAAATCAGGCAAATTTGCGTAACTCTATCCTAACTTTTAGCTATCTAAGTCAAGCTATTCTCAATAATGCCAATCTAATTTGTGCAAATCTTCGTGGTGTAAACCTAACTCAAGCACAGTTACAAAATGCCAACTTACATGATGCTGACTTGCATGGTGCAACGTTGCAGGGGGCTGATTTGCGTAATGCTAATTTAACTTTGGCACATCTACTAGATGCTAACTTAATGAATGCTGATTTGCGCGGTGCTGATTTGAGTGGTGCTAACCTTACAGGTGCTTGTCTTCGCGGTGCTAACCTGCGAGAAGAAAAAAGAGCCTATTATGCTAATCTCTTAGGTGCTAACCTCCATAAAGCTGACTTACGCAGTGCTAATTTAACTGGTGCAAACTTAGCTAAGGTAAATCTAAGTGGTGCTAATTTAAGTGAAGCCACGCTGCGTAGTGTAGATTTGAGTGGTGCTAACCTGAGCGGAGCTATCTTACAAAATACCACTTTAACTGAGACTAATCTAGAAGGCTGTAATTTGAATGGTGCTAATCTGACAAATGCTAGACTGGCAAAAGCGAATTTGACTGAAGCAGAATTAATAGGTGCTAACTTGCAGGGTGCAATCATGCCAGAAGCTATCCTAATCAAAGCCAAGCTCAACCAAGCAAACCTCAGTTTTGCTAGACTGAGTAAAGTTAACTTTAGTCGAGCTAATCTCCGCGAAGCTGATCTAACTGAAGCAGAATTAGTATATGCTTGTTTAGCAATGACGGACTTTACCGATGCTAATTTAACCAAGGTAAATCTACTCGGTGCAGAAATTAGTACGACAAATCTCACAGGTGCAAATTTGTTTAAAGCGATTATGCCTGACGGAACAATTGGCTACTAAAAATCAATAAATTCATGAGTAATCTCACCGCTTTAATGCTCTTTCAAATTATTCTACAATATTGGAATTAAACTCAAAACTTTTGCAAAAACTGGTAACAAATATGCCTATTTTAAGAGTTGGTCGTTTTACCTCTTTACCCGTATTTTCTTTGCTGATAAGTGGAAGTTGGATGTTTCTCGGTGAATATAGTTGGGTTCAAGCTCAAATACCTAATAATATTCCCATATTAGCCCAAGGAACACTTCCATACCCCCAAGACATATCCATTGACCAACAGCCATCATCGCAGTTACCATCAGTCAAATTATATCAATCTCAAGGTATACAATATAGTCAATATAATCAAGGATTTGATCGGTATTTTGTTTATGTTGACAGTAATAATTCTCAAGTTTTACAGCGAGTTCGGCAAATTGAAACTAATGCCTATATTCGCAATTATAATGGACGTAAGGTTATCCAATCTGGCGTTTTTAATGGACAATCTAATGCTAAACAACGAGTAAGAGAATTGGAATTGAATGGTATTCCTGGCGCAAAAATTGTTGATTCTGATAATATAGAATTATCTAATACCCAAAATTATCAACAAGAAAACAGAAATTCATATTATGTAGTTATTCCCAGTAATTCTAATAGATTAATTTCTTTAGGGACAGAAATTCGCCAAAGAGTTAGTATTAATATTAATGTATTTAGGAGAAGTCAGCCATTGGGATCGCACATAGCTGTAGGACCATTTAGCGATCGCTTGGAAGCAGAACAATGGAATAACTATTTGAAAAATTCAGGTTACGGCAATGCCAGGGTCTATTATGGCAAATAAGTCTGAACTATGATTTTTGTGATGAAGATGATTAGTTTCCTTAACCGATAAATTAATTATCTTCATCAAAATAATCAAACAAATCATAGTTCAGACTTTTTATGAAAAATGACAACTAACAACTGACCAATGACTAAAGAAAAATTTATTGTTACCGCAAGCCAAATGCGGGAAATTGAAGCCAGAATATTTACAGCAGGAATGCCTGTAGCTGCTTTAATGGAAAAAGTAGGAGGACTAATTTTCCAACGCTTACAGGCTATTATTTCCCCAGGAAAATGTGTAGGAATTTTAGTCGGACCCGGTCATAATGGAGGAGATGCCTTAGTAGTAGCTCGTGAATTGCATTTTCGCGGTTATCAAGTTTGGATTTATCAACCTTTTTCTAAATTAAAAGAATTAACTTCTCAACATTTCCAATATACACAAAGTTTAAAAATCCCCTGTTATCAAGAAATTTCCCAATTACCAAGTTATGATTTTTTAATTGATGGTTTATTTGGCTTTGGTTTAGAAAGAGAAATTACTGATTCTATCGCTGCGGCAGTTAATTATTTTAATAACAAAAATCAACCCATTATTAGTATTGATATACCTTCAGGTTTACATACAGATACAGGGGAAGTTTTAGGAACAGCTATCCAGGCAACTTATACATTTTGCTTGGGTTTATGGAAACAAGGTTTATTACAAGAACAAGCATTACCTTATATTGGTCAAGCCGAATTAATTGATTTTGATATTCCCCTAGCAGATATTCAGGCTGTAATCGGTGATATTCCCAAAATCAAACGCATTACACAAACAACGGCATTATCCACCTTACCTTTACCCCGTCCCCTCATTACTCACAAATACAAACAAGGACATTTATTATTAATTTGTGGTTCTCGACGTTATGCCGGTGGAGCGATTTTAACAGGTTTGGGTGCGCGAGCTTCTGGTGTGGGAATGCTATCTATTGCTGTTCCAGAATCCTTAAAAATGTTGTTAGTTTCCCAGTTACCAGAAGCCTTAATTATTGGTTGTCCTGAAACAGAAACAGGAGCGATCGCTAGTGTACAATTACCAGAAAATATAGATTTAAATTCATTTACTGCGATCGCTTGCGGACCCGGTTTAACCAAAGATAATATATCTATTATTCCCGAAATAATTCAATGCGAATGTCCCCTAATTCTTGATGCTGATGCCTTAAATATTTTAGCACAAATAGGCACTATCCCCCGCCTAAAACAGCGAAAATCAGCCACCGTCCTCACACCCCATACAGGAGAATTTAAGCGATTATTTCCGAATATTGACCACACAGACCGAATCAAAGCCATCCAAACAGCAGCCCAAGAAAGTGGTGCTATAGTCCTATTAAAAGGAGCAAGAACAGCCATATCTAATCCCCAAGGTAATGTTTGGATAAATCCTGAAAGTACCCCAGCCTTAGCGCGTGGAGGCAGTGGTGATGTATTGACTGGTTTATTAGGGGGACTATTAGCGCAAATTATGAATAAAGAAATTCTTATAGAAGATATAGTCGCAACTGCCGCTTGGTGGCATTCCCAAGCAGGAATATTAGCAGCACAAACAAGAACAGAATTAGGAGTTGATGCCTTTACACTCACACAATATTTAATGCCAGTTTTGAAAAAATAATAATTGAGTAATGGGTAATGGGTAATGGGTAATGGGTAAAAAATTCTTCCCAATTACCCATTACCAATCACCTAATAACAATTACTTAACTGTTACCTTACCACCAGCTTCTTCAATCCGCTTCTTGATATCCTCAGCAGCGTCCTTAGTTACAGCTTCTTTAACAGCTTTAGGAGCAGCTTCTACCAAGTCCTTAGCTTCTTTCAGACCTAGACCAGTGATTTCACGAACGATTTTCAAGACAGCAATCTTCTTATCAGCAGGTACAGAATCCAGAATTGCATCAAATTCGGTCTTCTCTTCTACTACTTCAGCAGCAGCAGCACCAGGAGCAGCCATCATCATCATGCCACCACCAGTAGCAGCAGCACTAACACCAAAAGCTTCTTCGATTTGCTTAACCAATTCAGAAGCTTCTAATAAGGTCAAAGATTTCAATTGTTCTAAAATTTGTTCGGTTGCAGCAGACATGGATATAACTCCTAAAGAATGTATGATTTGTTAGTTTTTAGTTATCTAGTTGTCATTGGTCAGTAGTTAATTTTTACTGACTACAACTAACTTTCGGTAGCACTTTCAGAACTATCGCTATTTTCTTTTTCAGCAACAGCTTGCAAAGCGCGAGCCAAGGAACTGGGAACTTCGTTGATACCAACAGCCAGCTTGGTAGCCACACCGTTGATAGCTCCAGCAATTTGAGCCATGAGTTGTTCCTTAGAAGGCAAGTCTCCTAGAGCCTTGACATCAGCTTCACTCAGGACACGACCTTCCATCACACCGCCGCGAATTTCTGTTTTCTTGGTGGCTTTTTGGAATGCTTGGTAAGCTTTAATCGCAGATAAATCTTCTTTAACTAGCAGAAATGCAGAAGAACCATTCAGTAATTCTGACATTGGCTGCCATTGTTCCTGATCCTTAATCGCAATACCCATAAAGGTGTTTTTTGTCACCTTACAGATAGCACCACTAGGACGGAGTTGCCGACGCAAATCGGTGATTTCAGCAACAGTTAACCCCTGATAATCAATTACCAGTGCTAAAGTTGATACACTCAAACTTTCTTTGAGATCAGCTACTATCTCTTTCTTGTTTTCTAACGTTCTTCCCATACTTGTCTCACCTCCAATGTCAGTTGTCAGTGGTCAGTTGTTAGTTGTCAGTTCTTACTCTATTTTCTGTCACCTGTCACCTGTCACCTGTCACCTGTCACCTGTCACCTGTCACCTGTCACCTGTCACCTGTCACCTGTCACCTGTCACCTGTCACCTGTCACCTGTCACCTGTCACCTGTCACCTGTCACC
>NZ_JADEWA010000367.1:0-5547 GCF_015207865.1 Dolichospermum sp. LEGE 00246 | reverse complement strand
AGGTGGGGGAGGTGGGGGAAGAATATTACCCATTACCAATTACCAATTACCAATTACCAATTACCAATTACCCATTACCCATTACCCATTACCTAAAAAGGTAATTTCTCGAATAAACCTAATGACAGACTAATGAGGAAACCAAGAATGCTAATAACGACAAGGATTGTTAGCATATAGCCTTGAGATTGACCAGAAATACTGTATTTTAAACTTTGTCCGCTAAAAATTGCAGCAAAGCCGACTAAGTTCACTAGACCATCTACCAAAAAGCGATCGCTCCACGCGGATATCCTCGATAACAGCGCCACAGCACTTACAATCGTTAAGCGATAAATGCGGTCTATGTAAAAATCATAGCCTAATAAATCCTGTAAAACTCTCCAGACCAATATTCTCGATCTTGACCAAGCCTTGTGCAGATAAATTGTTGCGCCAATAGTTACCCCAGCAATGGTAGAAGCTAGTAAAGATCCCACTACATACCAATCTAGGCTTTCCCAGCTAGGTAATAAATACCATTGCTGTAGCATCAGGGGTAATAATAGCGTCAGGATAGTTAAAGTCACCATTGGTAATGCCATTGGCCAGGCAACTTCTGGAGCGCGACGGGTTTTTGGTTGGGGTTGTCCCCAAAAAACTAACCGGAATACCCTAGTTAAATTCAAAGCCGTTAAGCCGTTAACTAAGATTAAAACCACAATTACCCAAGGGCTAATTTTTACTAAGCCGTCAGCCCAAGCTAACATTGCCCAAAAACTGCCCAAGGGTAGTAGTGTCACCATACCTGCCGAACCGACTATAAAAGCTGTGGTAGTAGCTGGCATTTTTGACCACAAACCCCCCATTTCCGTTAAATCTTGGGTTTGGGTAGTGTAGATAACTGAACCAGAACTCATGAATAATAAGGCTTTGGCAATAGCATGACTCAGGAGTAACATTAACGCCACTCCACCTTGTTCCAAGCCTACCGCCAAAAATACTAATCCCATGTAAGCACTAGTGGAATGGGAGAGCGATCGCTTAATATCAATTTGGGCTAGAGATACCAATGTCGCCCCCACCGCTGTCATTATCCCCACAACCACCAAAGTATTTAAGGCAATAGGGGACAAATATAATAATGGTTGGACTTTGTAGAGGAAATAAGCACCCCCAGCTACCACCAACGAATTTCGCATCACCGAAGCCGGGTTGGGTCCCTCCATTGCCTCATCTAACCACAAATGCAGGGGAAATTGAGCGCACTTACCAGCAGGACCGGCAATTAAACCCAAACAGAGCAAGGTTGATGTCACAGGGTTTAAATCAGCGGTTTGCGCCCACTCATACAAATCCGAAAAGTTTAAGCTACCCGCTAAAGTAGAAAGAGTTACTACAGCCATTAGCAGCAACAAATCACCTACCCGCTTTGTTAAGAATGCATCTCGCGCCGCCGTCACTACCAAGGGTTGAGCATACCAAAATCCCACCAGTAAATAAGTCGAAAGGGTGAGAACTTCCAGCAAAGCATAGCTGAGAAACAAAGAATCACTAATTGCTAAACCACTCAGAGCAGCTTCAAAAAATCCGACTAGACCAAAAAATCTGGCTAAAGACCAATCTTTTTCCATGTAGCCTAGTGCGTAAATTTGCGCCAATAGACTTAATCCAGTAATTAAAACTGTCGCCCCAACACTGACTACGGAAATTTCCAAAGCAAAAGATAATTGAAAATCAGCAGCTTGAAACCAAGTAATTACTAAACTTTCCTGTTCTCGACTCCAGATATCTTTAAATACTAATAAACTATGGACAAAACCTAAGATGGTAGTCAATAAATTCAAGTAAGCCGCAGGTCTAGGTCCCGTACGCTGGATGATTCCTATACTCCAAGGCAAAGTCACAATTGCCCCGAGTAAACTATAAAGAGGCACAAAGCAACTCGTTAAAAATAGAAACTCATTCATCTAATATTTTCCTTAACAACTCAGTTCCGATTCTCTTAAGCAGCCTTTAAATAATCATTTGCTCAAAAAGCAATATCTTTGCGAAAATCTATGTTTTCTTAACTTTTTTTAGCTCAATATGCCTAAGCACATTTACTTTAGATTAGCCTATTATTGAGCCATTAAATATAATTTAACATCTTAGATATTCTAATAATTTTTGAACAACATTTTTTATTTTTCTGCTTTTTTTAAATTTGTTTTTTAAGTACGCTGGTAAAATTTGCAGATTTTTACCCACTGTTTATAGCCATAGCGAATTATAGGAAAGATATAGCCGTTAGCCTGTCCGTCCCATATATAGCACTCACCAATCCTCCTCATCAAAGAATTAGCTTGGGCTATGAACTATAGTAATTCTCAAAGTGATAAAGAAATTATAAAGCATAAGTTGTCACTCTAGGGATCAGTGAATTTTAATCTCATAAAAGACCGTATGAACTTTTGTTAACTTTTTTTAATATATTTTATTACAAACTATTATAGTAATTTATGTTGCCAGGGATGCCAAGGTTTCCTATGCTTAAATGTGGCAGTATTTTCGGATCAGGATGAGCATCCCCGTCCAAAATTTCCACCCATAGTTCTAATTCGATTAAATTTTGAGGAGTTCTGCGATGCCAATTGCAGTTGGAATGATTGAAACTAAAGGCTTTCCCGCAGTAGTAGAAGCTGCTGACGCAATGGTGAAGGCTGCCCGTGTGACTTTAGTAGGATATGAAAAAATTGGTAGCGCTCGCGTTACAGTTATTGTGAGAGGGGATGTTTCTGAAGTTCAAGCTTCAGTAGCAGCCGGCATTGAAGCAGCTAAAAGAGTCAACGGTGGTGAAGTGGTATCTACCCACATCATTGCTCGTCCTCATGAAAACCTAGAATATGTCTTGCCAATTCGTTATACAGAAGCTGTAGAACAGTTCCGGGCTTAGTCTAATTACTGTTTAAACGAAAAACATTAACAGGACTGCTTGCTTGAGTTTAAATCTGGTACAAGTAAAAATTTAATTTAAGGACAAAAACAAATGTCAATTGCAGTAGGAATGGTAGAGACTCTAGGCTTTCCAGCCGTAGTAGAAGCTGCTGATGCGATGGTAAAAGCTGCTCGTGTTACCTTGGTTGGTTATGAAAAAATCGGTAGTGGTCGGGTAACAGTTATCGTTCGTGGTGATGTTTCCGAAGTTCAAGCTTCCGTAGGTGCTGGAGTAGAATCAGTTAAGCGCGTTAACGGTGGACAAGTGCTATCTACCCACATTATTGCTCGTCCCCACGAAAACTTGGAATATGTCCTCCCCATTCGTTATACCGAAGATGTAGAACAATTCCGGGAAGGTGTTAACACAATCCGCCCTTTCGGTAGAAGACCATAATTAATAATGCAAATTGCCAGAGTTCGTGGCACAGTAACCAGCACCCAAAAAGATCCCAGTCTGCGGGGTGTGAAGCTACTAATGTTGCAATTAATAGATGAAAATGGCAATCTCCTGCCAGTATACGAGGTAGCCGCCGATAACAGTGTAGGGGCAGGAGTAGATGAGTGGGTACTTGTCAGTCGTGGCAGTGCTGCTCGTCAATTATCAGGTAATGAACAACGACCGTTAGACGCATCAGTAGTGGCAATTATAGACACAATTTACGTTGAAGATCGTGTAATTTACAGCAAGAAAGACCAGTATAGATAGTCAGGGAAGAGGTGACAGGTGACAGGTGACAGGTGACAGGTGACAGGTGACAGGTGACAGGTGACAGGTGACAGGTGACAGGTGACAGGTGACAGGTGACAGGTGACAGGTGACAGGTGACAGGTGACAGGTGACAGGTGACCACTGACAAAAAGCTTATTTCAGGAGGAATCTCGCAATGGTAGTCCGCAGCACGGCGGCACCCCCAACCCCATGGTCAAGGAGTTTAGCAGAACCAAAAATCAATGAAACTGCATTTGTCCACTCTTCTTGTAACCTGATTGGTGATGTCAATATAGGTGCAAATGTAATTGTTGCTCCGGGGACTTCGATTAGAGCCGATGAAGGGACACCTTTTTGTGTTAGTGAAAATACCAATATTCAAGATGGTGTGGTCATTCATGGGTTGGAGCAAGGCCGAGTCGTTGGTGATGATGGCAAGGAATACTCAGTATGGGTTGGGAAAAGTGCCTCCATTACCCACATGGCACTGATTCATGGACCTGCTTACGTTGGCGATAGTTGTTTTATTGGCTTTCGTTCTACGGTATTTAATGCCAGGGTGGGTGCAGGCTGCATTGTGATGATGCACGCCCTAATTCAAGATGTGGAAATTCCACCGGGTAAATACGTAGCTTCTGGATCAATAATTACGACCCAGCAGCAAGCGGATAGATTGCCAGATGTCCAAGCACAGGATCAAGAATTTGCTCACCATGTAGTAGGGATTAATCAGGCTTTACGGGCTGGTTATCACTGTGCTGCGGATAGCAAGTGTATTGCGCCGATTCGGGATGAACTTAATCTTTCCGGTGCTAAATCTTATACAAGTATTGAAGTTGAAGAGTTAGAAAGGAGTAGTGACGTGGTTAGCTATAGCTTGGGTGCAGAAACAGTAGATCAATTACGTTATCTACTAGAACAAGGATTTAAAATTGGGACAGAACACGTAGACCAAAGACGTTTCCGTACAGGTTCTTGGCAAAGTTGTCAAGCAATTGAAACTCGGTCTTTAGGTGAAGCTGTTGCGGCTGTAGAGTCTTGCTTGAGAGACCACAGCGGTGAATATGTGCGTCTATTTGGTATTGATAGCAACAGAAGACGAGTATTAGAAACAATCGTTCAACGTCCTGAAGGTGTTGTTGCTGGTACATCTAGCTTTAAAGCCCCTGCCGCTGCATCTGCTGGTAGTTACAATGGTAATGGTAACGGCAATGGTGTTGGTAGTGCCAAATTGAGTGCAGAAACTGTAGATCAAATTCGTCAACTTTTGGCTGGTGGTTTCAGAATTGGGACAGAACACGTAGATGAGCGTCGCTTCCGTACAGGTTCTTGGAACAGTTGTGAACCAATTCAATCTAATTCGCCTCAGGCAGTTGTTTCTGCTTTGGAAGAGTGTATAGAAACTCATCAGGGTGAGTATGTGCGTTTGATTGGGATTGACACTAAAGCCAAACGTCGCGTATTAGAAGCAATTATCCAAAGACCAAATGGACAAGTAGCGTCTTCTGGTAGCACAAAATCATTTACCAGTACAAGTTCTGCCACTGCAACGGCGACAGCTACTAGCACCCGGTTAACTGCGGAAATAGTAGGTCAATTGCGCCAACTATTGTCCAGTGGGGCAAAAATTGCGGTGGAACACGTAGATCAACGCCGTTTCCGCACAGGGACTTGGACAGTTGCAGGTCAAATTCAGGCTACATCTGAAAGAGAAGCGATCGCTGCTTTAGAAGGATACGTCTCTGAATACCCAAGCGAATATGTACGCTTAGTTGGGACTGACCCCAAAGCGAAACGCCGCGTATTAGAAGCAATTATCCAACGTCCGTAGAGGCAGGCGCAGGGGAGCAGCTGTCTCTTATACAAATCTACGAGCCCCC
>NZ_JADEWA010000366.1:0-5568 GCF_015207865.1 Dolichospermum sp. LEGE 00246 | reverse complement strand
ATAGTATCGTTGCATTTGTACCTCAATCTCACCAGGGTAAGTTTGCATCATCTATCAGTTCATCCATCTACCCCTCTAGTGTATAGCTATCATTGGCAGTATTACACCTTATTTAATCCACGATCCTAAGTGGTTTGATCATCATTTTTCTCCTTTAATCAAAGTCAGGTCTTATGCTCGTTTGAGTCGTCGTCAATCTGCGACTCCTGATATTCCTCGTCCTCGTTATGTACCGGATAGTAATAATGAAGAAGGTCGCACATTTGGGGTGGTTTTAGATACTTCTGGTTCAATGGATAGGGAGTTATTAGGAAAGGCATTAGGAGCGATCGCCAGTTATAGTATTTCCCATGATGTTTCTTTGGTGCGGGTTGTTTTCTGTGATGCTTTTGCTTATGATCAAGGTTATTTAACACCAGAATCTCTAGCAGATAGAGTTCAAGTCAAGGGTAGAGGTGGTACTGTTTTACAGCCCGGTATTGATTTATTGACAACAGCCGAGGATTTCCCGAAAAATGGACCGTTGCTAATTATTACTGATGGCTATTGCGATAATTTACATATTCGTCGAGAACACGCTTTTTTAATTCCTGTAGGTTGCCGATTACCTTTTATTCCTAAAGGTCAGGTTTTCAGGATTAAGTAAAGTAAAAACCAGCAAAATTAAAGTCCCAACTTTTGCCTTACTACTTCATCTTTATCTTTAAAGCCTATCAGCACAGCCGTTCCATCTTTGAGGAAAAGGGGGCGTTTGAGCAGCATTGCATCTTTGCTAAATGCCTCAATCCATTGCTCATCTATCCAATTCTTCTTGTCATCACCTAAAGCCCGGTAGGATTGACCAGAAGTATTTCGCATAGCCGCAGAACCCAAAGACGTCACCCAATTTTGAACCATCTCACGAGTTGGGGGAGTTTCTTTGGTGTTAATGAACTCATAGTCAATACCATTTTCTTGAAGCCACTTGAAAGCTTTTTTGCAAGTTCCGCAGTTCGGTATTCCGTAGATTTGGATAGACATAAAAAAGATTAATAAGTTTGAAGTAGATATTTTAGCTTAAATTAATTAGTAATTCGTAATTAAACAGCAGAAGCCTAGTATGTTAATTTTGTGTGTTTTGGAGGGATTGTCTCGAAAATTATGGGTGTTACCGTAGTTTACACCGAAAGTTACTGGAACATTTAATATTCTCCATTTAATCTTTTATTTTATCGTCTTTTAATTGGGTTTGAGCCAATTTTCTACTTTTAAATTAGGAACGCGGGAAAATTCACGAACATTGGCAGTAACGAGAGTTAGATTTAATGTCAAAGCATGGGCAGCAATTAATAAGTCATTACCTCCAATCAGTTTACCTTGCTGTTCTAAATCAGTGCGAATTTCTGCATAATGTTGTTCTGGATTGATGAATCAGGGGTAGTATTTCTATGCTATCCAAGATAATTTCCAGTTTTTCTATGAGCTTTTGGGAGTTCTGCAAGGGTAATTTGTGTCATGGTGGGTTCTAGGGTTAGGGAATAATAACTTTGGCGTACATCTATTTTACCTGTGACGGCATTGGTAATTAGAGAGGTGCGATATTTATTTTTTTAACAAAAGACATTCCTGACGCTTGCAGGGAAAATGCACGCCTAATAGAATCAGCCGTAAATCGCTGTGTGTTCCCAAATTCTAATTTGACAATATCTCCTCTATTCGGAAAATAAGAATTAACTACCAATGCTCACTCCCCACAGCGTTTTCAGTTTCAAATTCAGGGTGAAATTTATCAGAAGTCATACCCAAGAGCAACTCATCAAGCGTATATTTTTTTTGTGGTGTAATCACAATACTGTTACCTTCCACACTAAAATTTATCGCTATCCCTTCTCTTAAATTATACAACCGCATAATCCGTATATTGCCGCATTTCCGGAGCTTGAAACCCTAACACAATATCTTCCTTTGCCACCCCCAGATCCACAAGTTCTTGGGCTACTCTCATTTCCGTCATATTTTGCTCAATCCAAATCTTTCCCTGCTTAATATCCAAATGTAAAACACAACCATATACCCGTCGATGGCCATCCCATCCCACATTCATGACCTGGTAATGATCTTGTTTGAGATCAAAAACAGTGTAGCAATCTATCGACCCATTAGCGATGGGGATAGCAGCATAATCTGTCAACAACGACTGAATTATATGCCGATAAGACTCTATGGTATCCATTGTACAATTACCTCTTCAATCGGGTCATAAATAATTTGTTTAATTTGATATCTTTCTAATGAAATTTGGGCAAATTCCCGCTTAAAAAAAGTTTCATAAGCAACCACAGGCACAGCTAAATAGAGAATACGAGTTGGATCACTGATTTCTAAGGCCAGCCGATAATTCAAAAACTGTCCTAACGCAGCATGGTAATCGGTCAGTGGTGAATCACTCAAAAAAGTTTTAATCTCAACTGCAATTTTTTCTTGGTCTCGCTCTGCTGCTAATAGTTGCTGGGCACCTAAATCAATTTCAAACTTTGTTCCGCCTACTTCCAGTCGCAGGGGGTCATCGGTTATCTGCCACTGCTCCTTTTCCAAAGCAATTCTAACCACAGCATGAAATCTATCTTTAGCTGCCATCGTTATCTTTCTCTAATTTACTTGCAATTATAGAACAATTGAAATCAAGAGTGCGCTTCACCCCATCACACGGCGGGCGTAAACCAACTATGCAATTATGCAATCTGTGATCACCAGAAGAGGCAGAGGGGCTTTCTAGCAAGGGGAGCAAGCCCCTCTGCTGTTGCGTGGTTGCGTGGAGATCCGCGAAATATGGGTACGTAGCCCCTCCAGGACGCTTGAACTGGGGCGGAGTCCAAGCTCCCCCTGCCTCTTTTGACCGTAACTGCACGCACCAAAAGCCATCTAGTGCGTTAACCAAATATTCCCAACCAGCGACCGCCAAGTTAGACATGAAGTTCCCTGCACATCTACTTAAAGGATAGAATAAAATAAAAGCTTCCTGAAAGTTCCCTTCCAGGAAGCTAGATGTTAGTTGTCATGTGATGGTTATTTCCCAGATGGATATCACTAATGTTGAGGTTAGCCCAGTAGAAATTCTCCCTCCCTCCGCCAGTAAAGTTGTATCTCGTGATACTTCTGCATCTGTTACCGCCGAATTAGTAGAGGAGGTGATTCGCCAATATTATTACCGCACACCTGCTGTAGCAAATGATGAGGAGTTGATTTTGGCTTGGGCAGGGTCACAGAACCGGGAACAAACTAAGCGAAAATACTATCGCTTTGGTCAAAAATTACTCGCTTGGTTGGAAAAACAAGGTGTACGGGATTTGAGATTAGTTCAGCCACCAAAGTTACTGGAATTTATTGCTAGTTGGGGTGAGGTTTCCCCTTATACTAAATCTAACCAGGTTTTAATGTTGCGATCGCTCTGGAGTTATGGTCATGGGGAGAATGTTGGCTATTTTTTACGGAATATTGCCAGTACCATAAATTACGATAATTTCAGTGACTTACCGAAGGCAGAGCGTTATTTAGAAGATTGGGAGATGGCGCAGTTGGCTGATGTTGCCCAGCGGTTGGGGGAGCAGTACTGGCTGGTTTTTTCTTTGCTTTTTTATAGTGGAATGCGGGTAGGTGAAGTGGGTCGGGTGACGGTTCCTGGTGATAAACCGGGTCAGCCGAAGGAAGATTATCCGGGTTTATATTGGCACAACTTTAAATGGCAACCCGACCCGATACCGTCAGATAGGTATCGGGGGTATTACACAATTAAGTTTCGGGGCAAGGGGGGGAAGTACCGGGAGATAGGTTTGGACCACCAGACTTCGCTGATCTTTAAGAAGTACCGGGGGATGGCAGGTGAAAAGATGCCAGTGTTTCCGAATCTGTCACCTGACCCGAAAAAACGGGGGTTGCCGTTGAGTGACCGGGCAATTAAAAAGTTGATTCAGGATATATCTGAGGTGGCCAAGGTGAAGTTTTCTTGCCACTGGTTACGCCATTCTCACGCGTCGCGGGCGGTGGATAGTAAATCACTGTTTGAGGTGCAAGACCAGTTGGGGCATAGTAAGAGTGATACGACTAAGACCTATGTTCGTTCTAAAAAGGATGCGGGAACGGGGACTGTGTTGCCCAGGTTTTGAGAAGAAATGTGATCCATGGGTCACAAAATAGTGTTTTACAGGTATTAAAACGTTTGGGGATGGAGGCGATAGCGTTCAGCGCAACCTAGTAGTCTGTCAATTTTGATTTTGTGCGTTACCGATTTCCAGAATTATTGTGGAACAGTCAATAGGGAGCAACGCGATTTTGTGAGATCGGATTTTCTGTGTCAATTACCAGAGATTATTGTCAATAAACAGAGGTCGAAGTTCCATGTTTTTGGCTTTTCTAAGTAGCGATCGCCGTCTGAACATCCGCCTGCTCCCTTGCCTCTTTTTAAATCTATCCCATATCATTTCGGCAGACTTCACAAAGTCCGTCTTCAAGGTCTTTGCTATCTGCAAGACAGCCATAGCATAACTCAAAGCGATCTGTAAAATTCTCTAAAATTTCTCCACTATTACAATCATATTTTCGACACGCAGTGTTAGTAATATTTCTAACAAGAGATTGGGTTTTCTCTTTACCTAACCAACCAAAAATCTGTTCTTGTTCCATTAACTCCAAGATTTCGTTAAGCATATAACTACCAGAATGATTAGACATTTTTTCTCCTATAAATCCATTAATTGAGATTGAGATATTTTAAAAGATTGACGTAATTCAGCTAGTTCATTTCTTCTTTTAATTTAGCTATTTGATTGGCAAGTTTTGCTGTTCTGTCTAAGGGGGAAATCTTTAGTAAGTTTACTAAACTTTTGATTTACTGTCATATCCAACTTCCCAATTTACGCTATCTATAATCTTAACTAAAAACAGTTGATTTGATTTATACTATGATTTACTAATTAGTTTTGTAGGTTATTGAGGCGCGGCGATACTACTTTAAACTAAAATTTAGTTAGAGTACCCGGATTTATCACCAAAATTCTCAAACCCTTATAAAATCTGGATTCTGGAGTTTCACACTACATCAAAAATCAACCCCGTAAAAAATGCCTGAAACCGATTCTCTATCCGGGTTATACAACTTGCGATTACATTATTCGTGAGAAATACGGGAGCAAAGGTTTCAGGCTTAATAGCTTTTTCTGTACAGTTGAGCCTAAAATTTCGTCAGGAGAAATATCAAAATGGTTCAGTCTATTGCGGCCAAGGATGTGACGCTACGGGAATTAAAGCAAAATTTTGGCATTCAAATCGTTCAAGATGCTACTTTTTTTCCTGAGTGGTTGGATGGGCTTGAGGCTTTGAACAAAGAAGAGCAACATTTATTAGATCGGGTGAAGGCTAATTTTTTAGAATTGATGGATGATCCGCCAATGCTAGAAAATACGGTAAAGATGGTGGTACTTGCGCCCTTGTTAGATTTAGCTGGTTTTTATCATAAACCGTTTAGGATTGAAACAGAAACGGGTGTGGCTTTAGAAATGGAGGATGAAGGAACGATTATTCGGGGGCGGATTG
>NZ_JADEWA010000365.1:0-5572 GCF_015207865.1 Dolichospermum sp. LEGE 00246 | reverse complement strand
GTAGTATTTTCATCAAAGATACTCCCTTGGATAAAATCTAAATCTACTTTTTTTCCATTTTTATTTTTGATATTATGGTTTTTCTGTGGTGGCAATAGTTTTTCTCCTTGATATTCTTCCATTTCTAAAACCCTTCTCAAGCCAATTTTTAGATATTCTTCTTGCAGTTCAATACTGATAGATTTCCTACCTAAACGTTTAGCTACAGCAGCAGTTGTAAAAGTTCCAGCAAAGGGATCAAGGATTAAACTTCCTTTATGACTACTTGCTAAAATGATTCTTTCTAGTAATGACTCTGGTTTTTGTGAAGGATGATTTTCGTATTCTTCCATGCGATATCTCACACGGGGAAAATACCAAGCATTACCAGGTACTTTTTCTGTATTATAGGGGGTAGGAACTGATTTTCTGTAATCAATTAATTTCCGTTGTGCGCCTGTTTTTGCTTCAACTTTAATATCATCTGCATTAAAAATATAATTGTTTTTATCTTTGACACAATGAAGAATAGGTTCATACATTGAACCGAAGTATTTTGTAGCTTGAACCCCAGAACTATCATAATGCCACATTATCCGACTGAGAATAGTTAATTTTTGTCTCAAATAAATATCAAAATAAGGCATTGCTTGGGTGCTTGTCATCACATAAATTGTACCATTTGGTTTAAGAATGCGAATACATTCATTAAGCCATTGATATGACCAATTTATATATTCTGTTTCTGATTCCCATTTATCATGGAAG
This sequence comes from Dolichospermum sp. LEGE 00246, assembly GCF_015207865.1. Classification (NCBI taxonomy): domain Bacteria; kingdom Bacillati; phylum Cyanobacteriota; class Cyanophyceae; order Nostocales; family Aphanizomenonaceae; genus Dolichospermum; species Dolichospermum sp. LEGE 00246. Next base: position 4,825 of record NZ_JADEWA010000365.1, on the reverse strand, counting down.
TTACTAAATTTCTTACCTATATTATAAGGAGGATCAATAAAAATTAAATCTACTGATTCGGTAGGAATATGATTTAATAAAATGTTAACCGCATCACCGTAAAAAATGGTGTGTTGTTGATTTTTATGTTGTTCAATCATCATTTTAAATAAGTAAGCAAAATTTTGATTGTGCCGATTAAAAACTCAGACAATAAGAGGTTGTTTGAAAACTCATGATTTCTGTATCAAATGTTTTACTCCTCCCTAACCCTCCCCTTGTGAAGAGGAGGGAACTGGATTTTCTTGTTTCCTCCCAAAGCATTGGGGGGATTAAGGGGGGTAAAATGTGATGAAAATTACGGGATACCATTTTTAAAACATCCTCTAATATATTGACTTTACTATCCTTCTTCTTAAAAATACTTAAACAAAAGAAGAATAGCAGAGAACAAGAAATACTGGTTGATATTTAATTCGATTGGGAACGACGGAAAAATGGGAGCAAATCTTGTAAAATCACTTCATGATAATGTTCTTGGGCATAATGTCCCACATTATTAAGTTTGATTATTTCCCCATTGGGTACAGATTTTACAAAAGTTTCCGCCATATCTACAGATAACCAAGGATCAATTATTCCCCATTGAACTAAAATAGGTTGTTGCCATTCTTTAAACCCATTTTCTATTTCTAGCATGGCTTTTTCTAGTTGGAAATTGCGAATTGTTGCTAGGAGACTTCTTCCAGGGGCAGAACTTTTCAAAAAGGGTTTTCTATAAACATCTAAATCTTCATCTTCAATGCGGTAACGACTTCCACCTTCTAGGGTTCTATCAACTAATAAAGGATCTTGGGTAATCATATCACCCGCAAAGGGTAAACCCATTTGTTTGATTTTCCAAGGCAATTTTGCTGCTGTAGAAATGGGGGTATTTAAAATAGCAATATTAGCAACTTTTTCAGGATGACGGAGGGCGTATTGTAAGCCAACTGAACCTAAAAAACCTTGGACAACTAGGGAAAACTTTTCTAATTCTAAAGCTTGAATAAATCCTTCTAAAGCTGTGATAAATGCGTCGGGAGTATAAGCAAAATCCTGTTTTTCTGGTGTACCGGAAAATCCACAACCAATCCAGTCAGGTGCGATCGCTCTATTTCCCTGTGCTGCTAAACTAGGTATAATATTTCTCCAACTATAACTTTGAGCAACTATCCCATGTAAAAATAACACAGGGATTAAATCAGTTCTCCCAATCGGTTCAGCTTCTCGATAAAACCATTCTAGAGAATCTACCGTAATTTTATGTTCTTGAATTGACACGCTATTTTCCTATTGACGACGGCAACAACACCATACAAATGCTAATATCATCATCCTATAAATAGGGGTTGCTGAAAAAGTCTTTTCGTGAGGGCTAGGAGTCAGGAGTCAGGAGTCAGAAGGAAGAATTGGAAGGAGATAAGAATAGTCTCAAATTTCAGACAGTTATAGGTAAATAAACAGTTTCAATGCTTATTTCTTGCACTTAGTTCTCTTTTTCAACCCGAAAATTCTTCATATATCTAGGTTTTCGGTTTATATGGACATAGCTTGCGTAACGACGTAGGAGTTATACGCCACCCTACCCTATAAGCAACCCCTACTTATAACAAAGGTTTCTCAAACAGTACCAGGGCTAAGATAAAATCCATAATGAAAATTGCTACCCAAGTAGTTACCACAGCAGTTGTAGCTGATTCTCCCACTTCCTTTGCGCCTCCTTGAGTTGTCAGTCCCCAACTACAACCATTAACCGATACTATAGCCCCAAAAATCCACCCCTTCAGTAAAATAATTAAAATATCTGATGGTAATAAAAAATTTCTCACTGATTCTAAAAATGTTTCAGGACTAACCTGATAAAACTGCATAGCCGCAAAAGCACCACCCATAACACCTGTAACTACAGCAAAAATCATCATTACAGGCATCATTAAACAGCAAGCAATGACTCTGGGTAAGACAAGATAATCAACAGGGTCTGTTCTGAGCATATATAAAGCGTCAATTTGCTCTGTCACCCGCATTGCTCCTAATTCCGCTGCAAAAGCTGAACCAACTTGTCCGGCGATAATACTAGCAGTTAAAATTGGTGCTAGTTCTCGACAAAATGCTAAAGCAAATGCACCGCCAACGGTATCTACAGCCCCGAATCTGACCAATTCTCTAGCGGTTTGAATCGTGAAAATCATCCCCGCAAAACCGTTGACTAATAATACTGGAGGGAGGGAAGCTGGTCCTGTTGTCACTGTATGTTCTAATATCTTGCGATAGTAGGTTTTTCCGCGCAGGAAATGCAGTAAAATTTGACCGAACAACAGGAATACTGACAAATAGCGAATTATCCAAGATTGTTCTAAATTTCTTTTTGGTTGCAAGTTTACGGCCACTAATTAAATTTTTTTACTAGGGAATTATGACAATTTAAGTTGCTACAAATAGAGTATTCCAATCACTAATAGCATTTCTTTGAGCAGTTAATAATTCCTGTATACCTCGTTCAGAAAAATCTAGCATTTGATTCAACTGCTGACGACTAAAACTTCCCGCTTCCGCTGTTCCCTGAACTTCAATAATGTTCATTTGATGATTCATGACTACGTTAAAATCCACATCTGCGGCTACATCTTCAACATAGTTAAGATCCAAAAATGGTTCACCCTGCAACAAGCCTACAGAAACTGCTGCTATTTGTCCACATAAAGGCGATCGCTCAAGAACCCCCTGCTGCAATAATTGAGAAATAGCATGAGCCAAAGCCACAAAACCCCCAGTAATTGCCATTGTCCTCGTTCCTGCGTCAGCTTGCAGCACATCTGTATCCACAGTCAGCGTTCGTTCTCCCAACACCTCAAAATCCAACGCAGCCCTTAAACTCCGCCCAATTAAACGTTGAATTTCCTGGGTTCTGCCCGACAATTTCATCAATTCCCGTTCCTGGCGTTTTTGGGTAGCAGAAGGCAACATTCTATATTCAGCCGTTAACCAACCCTTCCCACTACCAGTCAAAAATTTAGGCACTCCTTCAGCCACACTAACCGTACACAGAACCTGAGTATCACCAGATTTCGCTAAAACAGAACCAGGTGCAAACCGAGTGAAATTAGGATAAAAACTATGGGGACGGAGTTCACCAGGGGTTCTGCCGTCAGGACGTTGCCAAGTCATTGAAATTGCCTCAAAATTTTTGCCTACAGCCTTTAGATTACCTCAGGATGACAAAGGAATCAGGCTGCTTTAAGTAGGTTGGCGTTGAAAATTGTCGTTATAGCAAGGCGGCAAGAGGCAAGAGTAAAGAAGTTTTCAGCGATTTTACGTTTCTTTACACAGTTTGGTTTTATTGTGTTCATCTACTTACTGATAAATACTGCTGTATGATAGCTATATGTTTTACTATCAGCAAAGATTTACCTTTAAATGTAAGTCATTAAATTTATAGTGAGTTTTTAAACTTTGCCTTATGGTTGCCCAATTAGAAACCCCAGGTCTAAATTCAACCTTCAGCGTACCATATTCCGTAGAAGGACTGATACAAGTTTTTACTAATTCCCAGCGTAGCTTTTTTACCAGCGTGATGGCACAAGCACTGAGAATTGCTGGACAAGGTACACCAGTATTAATAGTCCAATTCCTCAAAGGTGGGATTCGCCAAGGACATGAACGACCCACCCAAATGGGACAACATTTAGACTGGATTCGCTGTGATTTGCCCCGTTATATTAATAATTCAGATTTGGACGCAGCGGAAATTCAAGCTTTGCAACAACTTTGGCAACATACCCAAAAGGTAGTTAATGAAGGTAAGTATTCTTTACTGGTATTAGATGAGTTGAGTTTAGCGATTAATTTCGGTTTAATTCCAGAAACTGAGGTTTTAGAGTTTCTTTCTCACCGTCCTCCTCATGTTGATATTATCCTCACAGGTTCTCAAATGCCCCAGTCTCTTTTAGATGTAGCAGACCAAATTACAGAAATTCGTCGCAGTCATCAACCTTAAGTATTAAGATGTCGTAATAACTTGGTTGAATTATCTGTGAACTTGTGATTAAAAACGACATCTGGATTACTGAAATGGCTCAAAAAGGCATGATTTCGCCTTTTGAATCGAGTTTAATTCGTAAATTGCAACCTGATTCATCTCAGCTTCCGCAACCTGTAATTAGTTACGGACTTTCTTCTTACGGCTATGATATCCGGCTTTCTGGCTCTGAATTTCGCATTTTTCGCCACATTCCCGGTACTGTTATTGATCCTAAAAACTTTAATCCCCAAAATCTAGAGTCTACCCAATTACATACAGATGAAAGTGGTAGCTATTTTATCTTACCTGCTCATTCTTATGGTTTAGGTGTGGCTCTGGAAAAGCTGGAAGTTCCAGCCAATATTACAGTAATTTGCATTGGTAAATCTACTTATGCAAGATGTGGTATAATAGCTAATCTAACACCTGCTGAAGCGGCATGGAGAGGACATCTTACTTTAGAATTTTCTAATTCTTCCAGCGCTGACTGTCGTATTTATGCTAATGAAGGTGTGGTGCAATTGCTATTTTTAGAGGGTGAACCCTGTGCTGTTAGTTATGAAACTCGCAGAGGTAAATATCAAGATCAGTTAGAGATTGTTACAATAGCTAGAGTTTAAATTTGAAACACAAATCATTTTCCTGTTCCCAGTCCAAAATAGATATATTGGTAATTTTGAGTATCTATATTTGATTTTATAGGTAAGCGATCGCCTAATAATATTAAGATGGTGTTTGAAAAGTCATGATTGCTGTATCAAATATTTTACCCCTCCCTAACCC